>JAKSCN010000104.1 GCA_022360595.1 Chromatiales bacterium | reverse complement strand
GCATGGCACTCTATCGCCAGAAGGCCGATCAATCCGAAAAGTAGGTTACGCATTGCTTTAGGGTATTTTCTGATCATCTCTGTCTTGCTTGCCTGCTCAGTCTGTGGAATAGCCGAGAATGCCACGCTCTAGAAAACTGTCAATTCTATCACCAATACTGGTCAACCCCTTCAACTCCAACTGCAGGAAGATGGAGGAGGACTTGCTGTCACTACCGCTGGTGCGATGCTCACGTGCGATCAGGCGGGTGTTCCAGCAACAGCTCTCATACTCGATGCCGACGAATCTCTCCAGTGTTTGATCGTGTAATAGTGAATAGTTCCATCGGGCAACGCCGTGCAGATTGCTGCTGAGGGGCCAGCGCACCGACAGGTCGGTCTGCTCCAGCAGCTCTTCGGTGTGGCGATAGGCCAAGTTGAGTATACGCTCATGGTTATCGTTGTAATGCACAGAGATACTGCTCTTTCGGCGCTTTTCGTTATCGTTATGGGGATCCCAGAGTATGCCCGCGCGGCCTTTCCAGTTGGCCCCTAAGCGGGCCGCGACTTCAGCGATGACAGAGGAGCTGCTCTCTTCCACCGGTTGGGTGCTGTCGAGCTGCACTTCGCGGTCGGAAAAGAAGAAAATCTGGCCCAGAGAGGCGCGAAACAGCTCCTCACCGGTCGCTTCGCTGAGACTGCGAGTGGTCAACGCGGCGGTCAACTGGTTGGCGTCACCAATTCGGTCGGCGCCGCTGAAGCGGTTGTCCCGGAACAGGCTGGCAAAGGTGAAATCGAACTCGGCGGAGTCGAAGATGGGCAACTCATCCTGATTCTCCTCTGGCGTGTAGAGATAGAACAGGCGTGGTTCCAGGGTCTGGGTGATGGCGTTGCCCAGCCAGTTGGCCTGACGCTCATAGAAGAGCCCGCTGTCGAGGCTGAAAGTCATCGTGGTGCGTGTCGGAGAGTCGTCGCTGCCAGCGGTTTGGTCCTGCAGGTCATAAACCGTATGACGGGCGCTTAACTTCGGTGTCAGAAAGCCCCAGCTTCTGCGCAGCGGCAGGCCGATGCTGGGCTTGATGTCAAAGCGACTGCCGGTTACATCGTCATCTTTGTCGAAATAGACGTATTCAGCGTGGAGCTGGTAATCCAACCCCAGAGCCTGATCCGGCTTATCGAGATTAAACAGGATTTGCGGCAGGCGGCTGTAAGGTCTGTCTGCCGCCAGGATGGTGTCGTCAATGGTCTGGAATTTCTGGACTCGGCCGAGCAGGCTCCAGTCAACGCCCTGATAGATCAGGTCGGCGCGGCGCTCAAGATGCTTGTTGCTGGTGGCGGCCAGGCTGGCGCCGAGATCATCCAGATAGTCGTCGTCGGAGACGTAATTGGCGTTGATATCGTAACGCCAACGCTGCCAGGGGGTGCCCTGAGCGATAAACTTGGCGGCGCCACGGCTGCGATCACCGCTCTGCTCGTGCTCCCGGTCGTTGGGTAGCCATTCGGCTTGCACCTCTCCATGGTGTTGGGGTAGCAGATAGCGGAACTCGGTGCCCAGCATCAGGCCGCGTTTGCTCATCAGACGGGGGATGAGTGTGGCATCGTAGTTGGGCGCCAGGTTGAGGTAGTAGGGCGCTGAGATATCGACGCCAGTCCTGCGTGTAACACCCACTTGCGGAATCAAAAAACCCGACTTGCGGCGATCATCGATTGGGAAGCTGACATAGGGCAGATAGAGGACGGGCATGTTTTTGAAACGCAGCGTGATGTCTCGAGCGGTGCCGCGTCCCTCTTTCTGGTCCAGATGCATTTCACCGGCCGCTAACAGCCAATCTTGGTTGCCGGGGGGGCAGGTGGTGTAGCTGACCTGGGTTAGATCGGCCTTTTCGCTGCTGACAAGCTGAAAGGTTTCGGCGCTGCCGCGTGCGGAACGGCTGAGCAGCCGATATTCAACCTGCTCTGCGTGCCCCTGTTTCTCCTCCAGGGCGTAGTGGACACGTTCGGCCGCCAGGCGCAGGCCTTGCTGCTCGAAGTAGACCCCCTGTTCGGCATCGATGGTCTGGGCCTGTTGATCATAGACCACCCGGTTGGCCATCATCCGCTCACTGTCGCTCACGATCTCCACCGTACCGCTGAATATAGCGATATTGTCCTGACGGGACAGTTCGGCGCCGTCAGCATTCACCTCCAGTGTGCCGGGGCGGGCCAGCGGAATGGGCGGCTGTTGCAGAGGCTGACCGCCTGGGCATTGGGCCCAATCGATTCCTGCGTCCAACAGCGGTATCACGCTTTGTGGCGCTACGGTGGCCAGTGGAATACTGTTTGGTTCGGTGGCAGATGCACTGGTTGGCTTGATCGGTTCAGGCGTTTCAACCATGTCACGTTTAGCAGGCATTGGTTGTGGCGTGGCGTGGTCGGTTGCCGGTGCCGGCTGGGCTGCTAACTCTGCGCGGGTCGTTGGTGTGACGCTATTAGGTTGCTGCTGGGAGACCGGGGAGGAGGTTTGCTGGTCGTCGGGCCGACACTCCCACTCACCATTAGCGCCAGTATGGCACTGCCACAATGGGGCCGCTTGCGAGGTGGGGGCGATAATTAGCCCGCTGATGGCAAGGGGCAGGATCCGTGTTATTCCTGGCACAACTGGTCTCTGGTTATTGGTCGTTTTTATCCGGTTCCATGTCCACTTTGGATTATAAAGTGTGACCACAGTCTGCCGGGTAGTCGAAAATCATCGCCGGCCCTTGTGCGCCAAGCAATGGTAAGAGCGGCATAAAATCGCATAGAATCGCTTTTTCTTCAATGGTCTGTAATACCGGCTGAGCGGTAATTGACCGGTTTGAGCATATGGGGCAGTAATGGCGGAAAGATTGAAATTGTTGGAAGAGTGGCTGACAAACAGTGTTGGACTGGCCGGGTTTGCTATCGAATTGGCCTCCGGAGACGCCAGCTTCCGCCGCTATTTTCGAGTGACACTGGCCGATGGTTCAACACGGATTGCGATGGATGCGCCGCCCGTTCATGAGGATTGTGAGCCGTTTGTTGCCGTGGCCGGGCAACTGGAACGTTTCGGGTTAAATATTCCCACTATTTTTGCCGCCGATACCCATAATGGTTTTCTGTTGCTGAAAGACTTGGGGTCGGAACACTATTTGGATTTGCTCAGTGCACAGAACGTGGATCGGCTCTATGGGGATGCGCTAGGGGCGCTGGTCACTCTGCAGGCCTGCGTGCCGGGAGATGATCTGCCCGCCTACGATGAGGTGTTGCTGCGGCGTGAAATGGCGCTGTTCCCCGACTGGTTGTTGCGCCAACAGCTGGCGCTTGAGTTGTCTGGACAAGAGCAACAGATGCTTAAAGAGACCTTTGATGGTCTGGTGGCCAATGCTCTGGAGCAGCCACAGGTCTGTGTCCATCGGGACTACCACTCACGCAATCTGCTGGTGGCGTCGCCCAACCCGGGTATTATCGATTTTCAGGATGCTGTCTACGGCCCCGTGACTTACGACTTAGTGTCGCTGCTGCGTGACTGCTACATCCGCTGGCCGATTGAACAGGTTGAAGCCTGGGCCCTGGGCTACTATGAGCTGGCGCGTCAGTCGGGCGTATTACGGTCTGAGGATGAGGCGCACTTTCTGCGCTGGTTTGATCTGATGGGTGTGCAGCGACAGCTCAAGGCAAGTGGTATTTTTGCCCGCCTTAACCAGCGCGATGGTAAACCCGGCTACTTGAAAGACATACCGCGCACCCTGGGTTATATCCTCGACGTGGCGCCCAAGTATCCGCAGTTGGCGGGACTGGCTGCATTAATTAGCGAGCGGGTTATGCCTGCGGTGGAGGCTTTTCGAGAGAGCTGACAGTATGAGATGGCCTGTGTGGCTGTCTGAAACAGCCACACAGGTTGATTGCATGATCAGCTATGGGCTTTGTGGGCCTTCTCACGGGCCACGGCGCGGTAGCCGATATCATTGCGGTAGTAGACCTTGTTCCAGCTTATCTGGTGTGTCAGTTCGTAGGCCCGTTCTTGGGCTTCAGCTACGCTGTTACCCAGTGCCGTAGCGCAGAGCACGCGTCCACCACTGGTGACCACTTGGCTATCATCTTTGAGCGCTGTGCCGGCATGGAATACCTTCATCCCTTCGCTCTCTTGTTCGGGCAGGCCGCTGATCACTTCGCCTTTATCGTAGCTGCCCGGGTATCCCCCCGCGGCCAGCACCACACCGAGAGAGGCGCGGGGGTCCCAGGCAGTCTCTTCTTGATCCAGCTTGCCCTCCATGGCGGCCAGGCAGTGCGCCACCAGGTCGGACTGCATGCGCAGCATGATCGGTTGGGTCTCGGGGTCGCCAAAGCGGCAGTTGTATTCGATCACCTTGGGGGTGCCGTCAGCCATGATCATCAGCCCGGCGTAGAGAAAGCCGGTGTAGGGGAGCCCCTCTTCAGCCATGCCGTTGATAGTGGGATGAATCACCTCATCCATGATGCGCTGGTAGATCTCATCAGTGACCACCGGTGCTGGGCTGTCGGCGCCCATGCCACCGGTGTTGAGACCGGTATCGCCATCACCGGCACGTTTATGATCCTGGCTGGTGGCCATGGGTAGGATGTGTTTGCCGTCGGCCATGACGATAAAGCTTGCCTCTTCACCGTCCAGAAACTCTTCGATCACTACACGGTGTCCCGCTTCGCCGAAGGCGTTGCCGGAGAGCATGTCGCGCACCGCGGCCTCCGCTTGGGCTTCGGTGATGGCAACGATCACCCCTTTGCCCGCGGCCAGGCCATCGGCCTTGATCACAATCGGGGCGCCCTGCTCTTTGATGTAGGCGAGAGCCGGGTCTATCTCAGTAAAGGTCTGGTAGTAACCGGTCGGGATTTTGTGGCGGGCCAGAAAGTCCTTGGTGAAGGATTTGGAGCCTTCCAATTGGGCTGCGCCCTGAGTCGGGCCAAAACATTTGAGTCCAGCTTCGGCGAAGGCGTCAACCAGACCAATCACCAGTGGCGCCTCGGGGCCGACAATGGTCAGCTCAATCTGCTTCTCTTTGGCAAAGGCGAGCAGACTATCGATATCCTCAGCGCCGATGGCAACATTCTCCATATTCGGCTCACTGGCGGAACCGGCGTTGCCAGGGGCGACGTAGACTGTCTCGGTAAGTGGTGATTGGGCTGCTTTCCAGGCCAGTGCGTGCTCGCGCCCGCCGCCGCCGATAATCAGAATGTTCATGACTCTCTATGCCTATTGTTATCTGTACAGCCTTGCAGGCTGTGGGGTGAAACAAAAAAAGACTATTTTCTGATTTTATCAGTCTTTTGGCTATGGGTATTTAGGGGGGATTTACAGGGAGGAGTTCAGTCAATGGACACAATGAATGTGTATGTGAGGAGAGTGCCGGAATCAGCTGGGCTGACTCCGGCACAGTCAGTTGATTAGTGGCGGAAGTGACGCATGCCGGTGAAGACCATGGCGATGTCGTGTTCATCCGCCGCGGCGATCACCTCTTCATCGCGCATAGAGCCACCCGGCTGAATGACGGCTCGAATGCCTGCCTCTGCCGCGTTGTCCAGGCCGTCCCGGAAGGGGAAGAAGGCGTCCGAGGCCATCACGGAGCCCGGCACAACCAGACCTGCGTGCTCGGCCTTGATAGCGGCGATACGGGCAGAGTTGACCCGGCTCATCTGGCCAGCCCCGACACCAATGGTCATGCCGTCCTTACCGTAGACAATGGCATTGGATTTGACGAACTTGGCCACCCGCCAGGTAAATAGCAGGTCTTCCATCTCTTTCTCGCTGGGCTGGCGCTTGGTGACCACTTTCAGGTCGTTGTAGAGCTGCAGGTCGGCATCCTGCACCAGCAGGCCGCCGTTGACCCGCTTGAAGTCGAAACGGTGGGTCGCTTCAACATCCCAGGCGCCGCAAGCCAGCAGGCGCACATTCTTCTTGCTGCTCACCGCCTCAACCGCTTCCGGGGAGACCTCGGGGGCGATGATCACCTCGACAAACTGCCGGTCAATGATCGCCTGGGCGGTTGCTGCGTCCAGAGTCTGGTTGAAGGCGATAATGCCGCCAAAGGCCGACTCAGGATCGGTCCTGTAGGCGCGGTCATAGGCCTCCAGCAGGTTGGCGCCGATGGCAACCCCACAGGGGTTGGCGTGTTTGACGATGACACAGGCCGGGCCTTCGCTGAACTGCTTTGCGCACTCCAAGGCGGCATCGGTATCGGCAATGTTGTTGTAGGAGAGCTCTTTGCCCTGTAGCTGCTTGGCGGTCGCAATGCAGGCCTCCGGCTGATCGCGTTCCACGAAGAAAGCGGCGTTTTGGTGGGGGTTCTCTCCGTAGCGCATGGTCTGTACCTGACGATACTGCAGGTTGATGGTGCGCGGGAAGTCGCTGGGCTCTTTATCGAGGCGGCTACCCAGGTAGTTGGCGATAGCGCCGTCGTAGTTGGAGGTGTGCTCGAAAGTCTTAACCGCCAGGTCGAAGCGGGTGTCGGCAGTGACTGCCCCGCTGTTTTCACTCATCTCCTTCAGGACGCGCTGGTAATCAGCGGCATCGACAACCACGGTAACGTCGGCGTGGTTCTTGGCCGCTGCGCGCAACATGGTAGGACCCCCGATATCGATGTTCTCAATGGCCCTGCCGAGGTCGCAATTGGGATCGGCGACGGTCTGTTCAAATGGGTAGAGATTGACCACGATCATGTCGATTGGCGTGATGCCGTTCTTCTCCATCACCAGGTCATCGGTACCGCGTCGCCCCAGAATGCCACCATGAATTTTGGGGTGCAGGGTCTTTACCCGGCCATCCATCATTTCGGGAAAGCCGGTGTGCTCGGATACCTCGATGACGGGGATGCCATTCTCGGTAAGCAGGCGCGCAGTGCCGCCGGTTGAGAGAATCTCCACCCCCTGATTGCTTAGGTGGCGGGCGAAATCAACAATGCCGGTTTTATCAGATACGCTGATGAGGGCGCGGGTGATTGCTGTCATGGTGCTATCTCTGCAAGGCTAGTGAGGCGCGGCAAGGTGTGCCGCGCGGTTGTGGATAATTGAAAGGGGTGAATCAATCCAGCTCGTACAGGGCCAGCTTTTTTCGCAGCGTGCTGCGGCTGATACCCAGTATAGTGGATGCTCTGGACTGATTGCCCTCGGTGTGTTGCATAACGGTTTCCAGCAGTGGTTTCTCCACCTCTGCCAGAACCATTTGATACAGGTTGGAAGCACTGTGTCCATCCAACTGCTTGAAGTAGCTGGTGAGTGCATCACGCACACACTCGCTCAGTGGTTCAGTGCTTCTGTTTTTTGCAACGCTAAAGTGGTTGGTTAGTTGCTGTTCGGCCCCTAGAACTTCCATAGTCATGCTGCCATCTCCTTATTTGTTATTAGTTGATTGAAAAAGGCATCGATCATTGAGAGTTGCATTTCCGCGCTTTCTGAATCATTGATGCTTTTTCTAAACAGTGCGCTTTCAGGTAGAGTCTTGCTGTACCAGGCAATATGCTTGCGTGCTACTCTAACTCCCTGATACTCCCCATAAAACGCATAGAGATTCTCCAGATGCTCCTTCAGTACTTTGCTTATCCACTCTGGAGAGGGTGGTGCAAGTTTATTACCTGTCCGCAGGTAATGTTCGATTTCACGGAAGATCCAGGGACGGCCCTGAGCGGCACGGCCGATCATGATGGCGTCGGCGTTGGTCAGCTCCAGCACCTGCTTGGCCTTCTCTGGGGTGTTGATATCGCCGTTGGCGATAACCGGAATACTGATGGTTTGTTTAATCTCGGCAATGGTGTCGTACTCGGCCTCGCCGGAGAAACGGCAGGCGCGAGTGCGGCCGTGTACGGCCAGCGCCTGAATGCCGGATTCCTCGGCAATGCGCGCGATTCGTGTGCCGTTTTTCTGTTCGGGTGACCAGCCGGTGCGAATTTTCAGGGTGACCGGCACCTCTACAGCCGCGACCACGGCCTGCAGAATTTCGGCCACCAGCGGCTCGTTCTGTAGCAAGGCGGACCCCGCCGCAACCTTACACACCTTCTTCGCGGGGCAGCCCATGTTGATGTCGATAATCTCGGCGCCGCGCTCAACATTGGCCTGTGCGGCGGCGGCCATAATTTGCGGGTCTGTACCCAAAATCTGCACCGAGATGGGGCCGGGTTCACCGGTGAAATCGAGGCGTTTGATGGTCTTCTTGCTGCCCCAGAGCGCGCTGTTGGAGGAGATCATCTCCGACACAGCCATGCCCGCACCCATGCGTTTGCAGAGCTGTCGAAAGGGGCGATCCGTCACGCCGGCCATCGGGGCCAGCAGCAAATTGTTGT
>JAKSCN010000197.1 GCA_022360595.1 Chromatiales bacterium | reverse complement strand
GGGACCTTTTTAAAGCGTTTATAACTCCATTGATATTGTTCCGGCATCATACGAATTAGTACTTCAACCTGGCGGTTAAGTGCAGTGGCGGCGATGATTGGATCCGGATCGCTGATCTCCCGGTCGCCCATCATTAAATGCAGGTGATAGCCCTCGCCTTTGGCTTTTCGTTCGGCAAACCCAACCACTATCATCGCTTCTGATTTATTTCCCAAGCTTGATATTAAATTCATGGTTAAAGCCGGCTGACCAAAAAATGGGGCAAATACACCGCTGTTTAATGCTTTAGGCGTTTGGTCGGGCAAAATACCCACGCTTTGCCCTGATTTCAGCGCTTTTAACAGGGCCATAATACCCCGCCGGCCGGTATTGACTAGGGTGGCTCCGGAGCGCCCTCTGGCGGTTCGAGTAAGATTGTCCAACGCTTTTATTTTGGGTTGCTGATAGAGTGTGGTTACCGATGAGTGCTCGCCTAAATAGAGACCGGCGATTTCCCAACAGCCCAAATGCGGGGTTAAAAAAATCACTCCCTTGGAAGAGTTCATTGCGTCTTGCATAATCTCTTCATTTGAGATGGTTAAATAATCCAAGACACTGTTTTTATCCCATCTCCACAATGGGGCAGTTTCAGTCAGGGTTTTACCAAATTCAATTAAGCTCTTTTTCAGCAAAGCTTGCCGTTGCTCTTTAGACCAATCCGGAAAGCAGATCTGAATATTGGTTTCACTGACTTGACGAGTACGGTTTTGGGTATGATAAAAAAGCAGGCCGATTGAATGTCCGATAATATGATTAACACGCAAAGGAAACAGGGCTAAGAAGGCGATAAAGGCTTTGACAAGATAGTACATATTAGCGTTATTGATGTCCGTTCAGTTTATTGATTGTTAGTATTATTCGCATCGCCGCGATGCCGAATTGCCACGGCAACTTTAATGTCACGCTCTTCAACTATATATCATAGAGCCCTGTTTGCAGCGTTAAACCGTGTGATAAGCCATATGAAAAGGCTTTTTTACTCTGCACGCAACGCCTCTATGGGATTGAGCCTTGCCGCGCGCCAGGCCGGCACCACGCCGGCAGCCAAACCGATCAGTGCGGCGATGCTTTCCGCTAGCAGCACGTAACTCCAGGGAGTGTGGGTCGGCAGTGCGGGAACGGCTGCGCCCAGCAACCAGGCGCCCCCGGCACCGATGGTGAGCCCTGCCAGGCCGCCGAGACTGGCGAGGATGACCGCTTCACCGATAAACAGCCAGAGAATCTGCTGTTTGCGGGCTCCGATGGCCATCAACAGCCCAACCTCCGCAGTCCGCTCATTGACCGCGATGGTCATGATAGTAAGGATACCCACCCCGCCGACCAGCAAAGAGATGCCACCCAGGGCGCCTACCGCCAGGGTCAGGATGTTCAACACCGAACCCAGGGTCTCCAGCATCTGGTCCTGGGTGATAATAGTGAAATCCTCGTTACCGTGGCGTTGGGTAAGGCTTTTCTTGATTTTTTCTGATAGCTCTTCGCTGTCGGTGCCCGGCGCATAGAGTAGATCCACCTCCATCAGGCTCTCCTGATCGAACATGGCCATCGCCTTGTGGGTGGGGATGTAGACAGCATCGTCCAGGTCGAAGCCCAGAAGCTGGCCTTTCGACTCCATAACACCGATAACCCGGAAGCTCTCGGTGCCGATACGGATACGTCTACCCAGTGGATTCTTATCACCGAAGAGCTCATCACGCACTTTACTGCCCAGCACAACGAAGGGCCGGGCAAAACGGGGATCGTCATCCGGAAGAAACTGCCCCAGTGCGGGTTTCATCTGCCACACTTTTGGGACTGCGGAACCGGTACCGTAGATAAAAGTGTGGCGTGTCCGCTTGCCGTACTCGATGGCCGCAGTGCCTTGCACTACCGGAACGACAGCTTGAATGCGCGGGATTTTTGAAAGTGCTTCGGCATCGTCAAGACTGAGCGGGCGGACATTATTTACAATCGCTCCTGAGATACCGAAGGTACTTGCTTTTCCAGGACTGATGGCAATCAGGTTGGTACCAAATTGGGTGAACTCACTAAGCACATATTTATTAATTCCTTCGCCAATGGATGTGAGCAGCACTACCGCGGCAATGCCCACAGCGATCCCCAGTGCCGTGAGCATACTGCGCATGCGATGAAAGGCCACCGAATTGATGGAGAGTCTGATGAAGTCAGACACTAACATGGTCAGCGCCCCGCAAGTGCCGTGACCGGGTCCAGCTTGGCGGCCCGTCTGGCCGGCAGCACACCGAACAAAAGGCCGGTCAACAGCGAGACGCCGATGGCCGCCCCAAGGGCCCAGAGGGGAATGGTGAGCGGAAAATCCCGAAATGCCTGGTCAAGTAGCCAGATGCCACTGAAGGAGATGATTACTCCCAGCGCGGCACCGGCGATGGATAACAGCCCGGCTTCGACCAGAAACAGCTGCATAATATCTCGCTGCCTGCTGCCCAACGCTTTCAGCAGACCAATCTCGGCTGTCCGTTGCGAGACCGCCACCAGCATGACGTTCATGATCAGGATGCCGGCGACACCCAGGCTGATGGCGGCGATGCCGGCGACGGTATAGGTGAGTGATTTAAAGATGCCGTCGAAGGTAGAGAGTAGGGCGTCCTGAGTGATGACAGTGACATCCTCCTCGCCGTCGTGGCGCTCACGCAGAATGCTCAATATCGCTTTTTTGGTTCTCGGTATCGCTTCACGACTGGATGCCTGAATGAGAATCCGGAACAGGGATTCTGAGTTGAACAGATTCTGGGCGGACGCCACCGGTATTATGGCAAGCTCACCCATATCCATGCCCAGGGACTCACCTATGGGCTTCAGGATACCGATTACCCGAAAACGCCGGTCATGAATCCGGATCCATTCACCCAGCGCTCTCTTATTGCCAAACAGCTCTTTTTTCAGTTTCTTTCCGATCACCGCAACCGGTGATCCGCGGGTCGGATCGCCAGGTGGGAGAAAACGGCCGCTCGAAAGCTCCAGATTGCGCACAGGCAGCAGATCTGCAGTGGAACCCATTATGGTGACATCCCGCTCCAGTTGCTGAAAGGATGCGGGGGCAGAGCCGACAATGATGGGTGCATGAAGGCGAATGGTGCTGCTGCGGCTCAGCGCCAGCGCATCGCCCAGAGTCAGGTCTCTCGGCGTGCCGCCTATCAACGGCGGAGTGGTTCCGGTGGTCTCCACCTTGCCGGGAATGACAATCAGCAGATGTGTCCCGAGACTGGAGAACTCGTCGTTGATAAAGCGTCTGGCGCCTTCACCCAGGGCGGTGAGCAGCACCACTGATCCCACGCCGATGGCCATTGCCAGCAGCATCAGCCAGGTACGGCCTCTTGCACCGGTGAGGGCGCGGCTGCTGTATACCAGGGCGTCTTCAAGTTTCATCAGCTCCGGCCTTTTCGGTATTGGCCCGGTCATCCACAATGGCGCCATCCACCATATGGAGCATCCGCTTCGCTCGCCCTCCGATCTCCGGGTCGTGGGTCACGATGATGAGCAGAATGCCTTGCCTATTTAAGGTCTCCAACGTCTGGATGACCTCTTCACCGGAACGCTTATCCAGGTTACCCGTGGGTTCGTCCGCCAGCAGAATGGCCGGTCGCATGATGGTTGCCCTGGCGATGGCAACCCGCTGGCGTTGACCACCGGAGAGCTGATCAGGGCGATGATCAGAGCGATTCTCAAGTCCCAGTGCCTCCAGGGTCTCATGCACACGTGCTTTCCGCTGGGCGGGTTCTATGCCTGCGAGTACTAGGGGAAGTTCTACATTGGCAGCAGCGGTGAGGCGGGGAACCAGATGGAATGACTGGAACACGAAACCGACCCGGTCGCGACGCACTCTGGCCTGATTCTCCTCATTCAGTGACGTGGTGTCGACGCCCTCCAGGTGATAGCTGCCGCTGTCCGGGCGATCCAGTAGCCCCAGCATGTTCAGCAGGGTTGATTTGCCTGAGCCGGATGGTCCCATTATCGAGAGGTATTCACCGGCTTCAATATCCAGATCGATGCCACGCAGGGCATGGACGGTCTCATCACCAACCGGGAACTCTCTATTGACGCCTTGCAGCTGGATCATTTTTGTTCTTCTTCGCTACGCTGGGCGAGGGCGCCGTTTTCAACGCCATCTTTATCCACGGAGGTGACAACCAGTTCTCCATCCTCGATTCCGGAGAGTACCTCTGTGTGGTCCCAGTTCGACATGCCTGTGGTAACGGTGCGTTCCTCCAGCAATCCGTCATCGGGAAGAAATACCAGTACCCGGCTCTCATCCAGTACCGCTTCTGT
>JAKSCN010000036.1 GCA_022360595.1 Chromatiales bacterium | reverse complement strand
ACTGACTACGGGGAGCTGCTGGCCTGCAGCATCCGTGACATTACAACCCATCCGGTGTGTAAAAGGGGTGAACAGGCGGTTTCATCAGGATTCTCCATCATCCCGGAGTATAGTTTTCAAGATATCGTGTACCGTAGCCAATCCATGCGCGATCTGCTGCGGCTCATCCGTCTTATAGCCGGCAGCCATGCCACAGTACTTATCCAGGGAGAATCGGGTACAGGAAAAGAGCTGATTGCCCGTGCCATTCACCGATTGAGCCCGCGTCATGAGAGCCCCTTTATCGCTATCGATTGCGGGGCGATGCCGGATTCATTGCTGGAGAGTGAACTATTTGGCCACGTAAAGGGGGCTTTTACTGGAGCGATCAGCAATAAGAAAGGGCTCTTTGAAGCGGCCAATGGTGGAACCCTGCTACTGGACGAAATCAACGATATTACCCTCACCTTTCAGGCAAAACTGTTGCGAGTCATCCAAGAGGGAGAGATCCGCCCGGTGGGCAGTAACGAGAGCACCAAGGTGGATGTCCGGCTTATCGCAGCAACCAATAAGAACCTGAAACGGGCGGTAGCCGAACAGATCTTTCGGGAAGACCTCTATTACCGTTTGGCCGTTGTGCCGGTCCTGATCCCACCATTGAGACAACGAGAGGAGGATATTCCCCAGTTGGTAGAGTATTTCATCCGAAAATATTGCACGCAGAATCAACTGCCAGAAAAACATATCACAGAGCAGACTTTGCAGCTGCTGGTCAACTACCCCTGGCCCGGCAATGTGCGGGAACTGGAGAACTGTATCGAACGCGCAGTGGTATTGAGTTCGGGAAGCGAGATTACATACCAGGCCTGTTTTCCGTCACAGCAAGTAGAGGAATTTACAGACTCTTTACGGCAGGCAACCAAGCACACCGTGGAGCAGGTGGAGCGCGAACGAATACTCAAAGCTATACATGATGCCAAGGGTAACCGCTCCCAAGCAGCCAAAATGCTCAAAATCAGCCGCGCCACCCTCTACAATAAGCTGAGAGATTATCGGTTAGTGCACCACTAAACTGTCTATTTGATTAGACACACTAACCCTATAATATTTAAAGAAAAAAATTGAGTATTCCATCTATTGTCAAATAGTCACGACACTTTCTCGCTGCTCTGATTTACGCACCTGCCATCTTATCCAGAAACATCAAAGGCTTAGAGTAACCCCTCTTCATGGTGCGTAATATGCATCAGATTACGCGCCATGTGCAGGAGTGAATGGTAAAAATCATTTGGAGGAAATGTCATGAAAGAACAAGCCAAATTCGCATCCTCAGAACCGGTAGGTAGGCACCGTCTAGCGGAATGTTCCTGGGGCGAGATCAATGAACCAGGCGCCTATGTAGAACTGGGAACTGGTGATTTGTATCGAGTACCGAAAGAAGCACTACTAGAAGGCTCTTCACCCTACATCCGCAAGGAAAGCGCCGGTGGCTCAAATCTAATGAAGGTCACGGCAGACCCGTTTGTCACTACACTGGAAGCCCGAATGATTTGCGCTGAGCACAACATCAAACCGAACTTCTAAGCGTATCAAACGTTAGCCAACACAAGCACCAAAAGGTGCCGTCGAGGATTTACAATAGACGGCACCTTTTTTTATGACAAATCGGCAAAATGACATCTACTCCCTATCTAACTAATCCAGGCTGCTTCTTAATATGCCTGACTAAAATGTGCCGATCGATGCCAATCGGCACAGTCACGTCATCGGCACACTACTCTCTCAATTTTGAAAAGACATAGTCGTTTTCTTTTTGTTGAGTATGGCAAGCAAAACAGGATGACCCACCATCTTGAACCAGCCTTTCAGTTCTACTATCACCGGCAAAACCCTCAAAACCCCAACCGCCGGTTTGGGCATATTTTTTTGCATCTTTGTGCATGATGCCGATTAACTTACGCTCTCCTTCCTGAATAGCATGGTCCTTTTCAGCATAGTTAAGCAAATCAAAAACCAATACAGAACCGTCCTCATAACGGCCATTTTTTAAACCTTTGTACGCTTTTTTATTGGCATACACATGGTGAATACCCTGGAATGGATTTTCCAGCGGATGGCCAGGCTGAATCAACATCGTTTTTACATGACTCCAATTACGGTAGTTATCCGGATAAGGCACTTTTTTCTCACCAGCCATTGCCGGTTCAATGCTTATCAAGCTCATGCATGCAAACAAAGCTGCGTTTCGTAGTTTCATTAATCTATCTCCCAAATCATCAATGAATAGGGAAAAGACAACATTCCATTGGAAGACTTCAGCTCAGAGCCCGTTTGGTAACAAGGGCAATATCCAATGACACCTGCGAACAATCTACTGCATGGTTCTGTTAATCAAGTGTAGCGCTTCCGTACACTATGTATTCATAAACCACCCTGTTAACGCTAACTTAAGTGCATACCTACATCGTCCTGCATCAATCTACAAAATCGATCAACTTGATTTACGACATCGACTAGATTTTCTTTTCTCCCATTGCTTCACTTAAAGAACGAACTTGAGAAGTCCCTCAATCCGCAATATATCAAGGAAGCGATTGCAATGAGATTCTCGTCAAGAGTTTTCAATTCGTTAGTAGCTATACCGCTATTGATGTATGTAAATGCAGTAACAGCATACCAGGAGATCGAGGTAGCGAATGGCGGTAGCATTGTAGGCAGAGTCATCTATCAAGGGCATGTGCCTACAAAGAAAATCATCCCGACCAAGGATAAAGAGGTCTGTGGCGGCATACGTGATGTACCGCGCATTTATATTGGATCGAATAATGGAGTTCAGGACGCCGTTGTCTTTCTGAAGAAGGTGAGCAAAGGCAAGGCGTGGGGTAAGCCTCCAGAGACACCTCAGATTAATAACATAGACTGCCGCTTTGAACCGCATATACAAGTCATGCGCCCAGGCGACATTGACATTCTCAATTCTGATCCGGTGCTGCATAACACCCATGGTTTCTATGGCAGGCGCACGGCGTTTAATTTGGCCCTGCCAAACAAAGGCGATGTGGTAAGAAAAAAGCTGAAGCGGCCAGGAGAGGTGCGGGTTGAATGCGACGCCCATGGCTGGATGTTGGCCTGGGTCTATGTGGCTGAGAGCCCCTACTACACACTTGTCAACGAAAACGGTGAGTTCACTATCAGTGATATTCCACCGGGAAAATACACCCTTGTCGCAAAACAAGAATATACGGGAGCCACTGAGACTTCCGTAACGGTCAAGGAGAAGGAGGAAGTGCGGATAACCATTGAGCTGAAAAAGTAGCAAAGGAAAGCTTTACAAGTTCAACAGTTAATGGAGGAGAAGCATATGAAACGGTGTGAGCGACACGAGATGGACAAAGAGTTATGCAAACCCGGGGTGCATCCGGATAGGTCTTTGGACATCACCCGACGCATTTTTCTGCACAAAACACTCCTTACCGGCACAATGGTGGGCGCAGCCGCATATGGTTTCTTCCCGCTTCTCAATACCATTGACATAGCCGGCGCGGCCACCGGCGAAAACTTCAAGTTCGCCTGGATATCCGATACCCACCTCTATCCGCGGGAGCTGAATGAACGCTTTGTCGAAAAGACGATCCGCGCGATTTCAGAAGTGAAAGCGATGGATCCGCCTGCAGATTTCTTGATCTTCGGTGGCGACCTGGCTCAACTGGGTGACCCTGTGGAATTGAAGTTGGGTGCCGAACTGCTGAAGGATCTGGATATTAAGCAGGTCTTTATCCCCGGCGAACACGACTGGTATCTCGATATGGGCGATCTCTGGGAAAAACAGTTCGGTACGAGCCCCTGGAAGTTTGACCACAAAGGCGTCCGTTTCATCGGTCTAAATACCATTGGCCAAGCCCCGGACTATTGGTCGGCCAAGAAGATGACGCCAAAAGAGCGAATGGGTCATATGGCTACCCTGGATGGTTCGGTAGCCGGTCCCTGGGCCGGTTTAGGGCATGAGCAGCTCAAGTGGCTGTCCGATGCTCTCTCCGACTGGCCAAAGGATAAACCGGTGATCATCTTCAGCCATAACCCGCTTTATGAGTATTACCCCCCATGGAACTTCTGGGTGCGGGATTGGCGTGAAGTGCATGAGATCGTCAAACCCTACAAGAACATCACCAACATTCACGGACACACCCACCAAATACTGTACAACGAGATCGGTGCGATGCGTTCAATCGGCATGCTCGCCACCGCATGGCCCTGGCCCTATGCCCCGGAAGGCGTTCCGCACCTGACCAAGCCCATGATCCGAGTAGATCCCGGTGACCATTTCGACGGCCTCGGCTGGTCAAAATTCACAGTTCCCGCTGGAGCGATGGCTGAGAACGAATATGTTATGTGGCGGAAAACAAAAGATCTTTTTGCAGAGGCAGCAGTGGATTCCGGCGCTGGCGATAACGTCAATCAGGAGTTGCACCCCCGGACTGCAGACAAGATATGGCCTTATTAGCAATCGGCCCTACGTCAGCCAATAACTGCCAAGAAGTTATAGGATACGAGGTATAGCGATGAACGGAAAAAATAAACGTTTTGTGCTAATGGGAGCCAGTGCGTCTCTGCTGATTGCATCAATTGCAGGTACTCATTGGGCTATGTCTCACACAGTGCCGCATACCGCGGAACAACTCAAGGCTTTCCACGAAGTGTTCATGGAACAGGTAAGGATTGGTGATCTGTTGTTCCATGGTGATGAAGAAACCCAGAAGACACTGGGCGTCAACCTATCAAACACAGGGATGGCGTGCGCCATGTGCCACCCCTTTGCTTCAGATAATCATCCGTACGAATTCCCCAAATTCCAGGAACAGATGAACGAGTTCGCGACACTGCGTGACATGATCAACTGGTGCATCGAGAAGCCGAACCAGGGAGAGAAGATCGATCCGGATGGTCCCGCGATGAAGGCACTTGAAGCCTACATCTATTGGTCCAACCGAGGGTCTGTGCTCGACCCCGGCAGACATTAAGGTTCATCAAGCTTTCAAACTTGACTGGTGATGAGTCATGGTCAATGCGACAGCAACACCGGCTGAAGAGCAGTACCATGAGCTCGATGAGCTCGTCGATCGCCCATTGATCCTTAAATGGTTGTACTGGGGGCTGTTCTGGTTGATGTTCACCCCCAGTATCGGGGTCACCATATCGACACTGTTCAACTATCCGGACTACCTGGGAACCTCACTGGAGTTAACCTTCGGCCGGCTGCGCCCTCTGCACGTCAATGGCGTTATCTTTGGCGCCTTCTCAACCCTGTTTATCGGGCTCTGCTATTACATCGTACCCCGGCTGAGCGGCGTGCGGATCTACAAACCCGAGTGGGGGCATTGGCTGGTATGGGTCTGGAACCTGGGGCTGGTGGCCGGGATGGTCTCTCTCTACCTGGGTTACAACCAGGGACTGGAGGCAGGCGAATTTCCACTGCTGATCGATATTGTGATCTTTGTGGTGATTTCCGCACTCACTTACCAGTTTATTGCCACCATCGCTCAGCGTACCGAACCCCAACTCTACGTCTCCCTGTGGTATCTGATCGCCGCATTCGTATGGACCGTGCTGAACCTGATCATGGGGAGCTTCATCCTTCCCTACGGCATTACCGGCATCAATAGCGCCGCCTGGCACGGGCTGTTCATCCACTACATCGTGGGATTATGGATAACACCGGCCGGCTATGTGTTGATCTATTACTTTCTGCCGGCCAGTGTGAAAAACCCGATCTACAGTCACAAGCTATCGCTGGTCGGCTTCTGGTCCCTGGCGCTGTTCTACCCCTTCGTGGGCATTCATCACTATCTCTACAGCCCGATTGCCGACTGGGCCGAGACCCTGGCGATCATCACCTCGATGCTGTTGATCATTCCGGTATGGACTGTGTTGCAGAACTTCTTCGGCACCATGATCGGTCGCTGGAATAACTTTGGCCAGAATCTCCCGGCCAAGTTTCTGATCATGGGCTCACTGATGTACCTGGCCGGCTGTTTCCAGGGTTCGACCGAAGCGTTGCGCATGATTCAGCAGCCCACCCACTTTACCGATTTCGTGATCTCGCATTCGCACCTGACGGTGTTCGGTACTTTTGTGGTGTGGGCAATCGCTGGCACGGTGTATGTGTTTCCCAAATTGGTCGGACAGCCGCTCTGGTCGTTCAAGATGGGTAACTGGTCGTTCTGGCTAATCACCTTTGGTATTACGCTCATGGGGCTGGACCTGACAGCCCTGGGGCTGCAGCAAGGCTTTATGTGGATGGCGGGCACCGAGTGGCTCGACACTGTTGTCGCAGTCCGTCCCTACTGGTTGGTTCGTACCCTGGCCGGTATCTCCATGGATATAGGGATGTCACTGCTGGCATTTAATCTGGCGAGAACGGCTTTGGCGGCCCGCGCTGCCCAGGCTTCTGCCGGTGAAATGGCCGCCGAAGGAGATGCAAGATGAACGTTCGCACTGTCGCCCTCATCGCCGGCGTCTTTTTCTTCTTTTTGGCCGCCTTTACCCAAGGCATTCTGCCTATGGTGGAGCCCCAGTCCCGCTACACCAAGATAACCAAGGTGATTCGTACCGACTTGGGCGAGCTGAAATGGATGGAGAGTGACGCCACCGACTATAGTCCACTGCAGGCGCTGGGCCGCAGGGTCTATACACGGGACGGCTGTTGGTACTGCCACTCCCAGTATGTGCGTCCGGTGACCGGTGAGACACGCCGCTGGGGGCCGGTAACCCAAGCGGGTGAATACGCCTTTGATCTGCCCCATATGTTCTCCACCCGCCGTATAGGCCCTGATCTGGCCAGAGTGGGTCTCAAATACAGTGACGCCTGGCACCGGGCCCATTTCTGGGACCCGCGCATGGTGGTGCCTGATTCAATCATGCCGCGCTACGTCGACCTGTTTGATGGACCCTACGGCCCTATCCCCATTGTTGAAGACGCGCAAGGAGAGCAGACCCTGCAACAATCACAAGAGCTAGAGGGCCTGTTTGATTTCACCAGTAAAGAGAAGATTCTCCTCACCCCGAATGAGGAGGGTTTGGTATTCGTTAAGGATCGGGGCAAGTATCCGGTTATATTCACCCCCAATGATGAATTCACCGGCGATGCCGTCACCCTGGTGGCCGATACGGAGGAGCTTAAGGGACTTATCGCCTATCTGCAGAAGCTCGGCACCAATCGCGGCAAGTGGATGGACAGGTTTGCTCCCCAGCGACTGGAGGCTTCTATGGTCTCCATTCCCCGCTCGGAAGAGTGGATCGCCTATGGCAAGAATGTTTATGAGCGGCGCTGTGAGGGGTGCCATGGCGTGAAGGGCGACGGAAACGGCCCGGCAGCGGCCTTTATGCCGGTAGACCGCCCACGCAACTTCACCCTGGGTGTGTTTAAGTTCCGGCTAACACCCACGGGCTCTATGCCGAACGATGGGGATCTTTTGCGTACCATCACCCGTGGCCTGCGGGGAACCGCAATGCCCACTTGGCACAACCTGCCGGAGAAGGATCGCCTGGGAGTAATTCAATACATCAAATATGTATTGGCGGCAGACCGCAGCGATCCCGATAACCCCTATTTTTACTTTGTAGAGGAACCACCGGAACCCCCTCTCCATATCGGACAACCGCCTCCCCCCTCTGAAGCGATCGTTGCACGCGGGAAAGAGGTGTGGCAGGAGTCTAAGTGCTGGGAGTGCCATGGGGATACCGGCAAAGGTGATGGGGAGAAGGCCGATGAACTGGAGGATGACTTCGGTTTTCCGATGCTGCCTGCCGACCTGACCACCGGCCAGTTCAAATCAGGCCCCGGGGTTGCAGATATTTTCCGGACCATGTCCACCGGACTGAGTGGTACACCGATGCCCTCGTTCGAGGATACAGTTTCAGAAGAGGACCGCTGGGCCCTCTCCTATTTCGTAATCGCACTTTCGGCCTTCAAAGATCCACTTACCGGAGAACCACTGCAGATCACACCCGAGGATCGTGCGGCACTGAATGACCCCGGACTCAAGGCAGATGAGTCGCACTACGCCTACAAAGGAAAATCCAGAGAGGACCCGGACACATTTTATGCCGGAGGTGCTGCATGGGCGGACAAACATGGCATTGAAGTGAAAACAATTAACAGCGAGACCAAGTGAGATCTGGTTTAGTTACCGGGTATGAGAAGGCAATGTGATGGCTGAGCTTACGTTAATCCAATTTATTGTGGCGCTGTGTATGAGCCTGGGTGCCGTCTGTCTGTTTATTTGGGCGGTGCTGTCCGGACTGTTCACAAATGTCGAAGATATCAAACACCAAGCTTACCGAGCGGAGGTGAAAGAGGATGAGCGAAAAGACGAATTCGCAAACAAAGGATGACGCTGTAGAGAAGTCCAACCCGTCTGAAGAAACAGCCGTTCATCAGCAGGTAGAGGAGTACGGTGGTGGCCATATCAAGGCGCGTCATGGTCGTATCAACGGCTGGCTCATTGTGGTGTATGCGGCCCTGTTCCTATGGGCTCTCTATTACGGCTACACCTATTGGGGCGGGCTCGGACCGGGCCTCAATTATT
>JAKSCN010000386.1 GCA_022360595.1 Chromatiales bacterium | reverse complement strand
TAAGCATTCTTATTGGAATGTCAATAATAATACGAAACACTATCATTCGCGAATGAGATGCAGCATTGACGAGAATCAATAAAACGTAGAAGAAAGGGGGGTTGCCACTGGTCAAATCACCAGGTTAGCCCCGAAGGAGGTCCTTGGATTAGATCTGAATAGAACTACTTAGGTGATTATCCCACCGAACGGTACCCCCCTTCACCACACCCGATACCGGCACCCTAACCAAGCCATCATCAGATTGGCGGTATAGCTCACCTTCACCACTACTCAACCAGAAACCACCGTTGCCTGTCGCCACACCACAACCGTCGGCCACATCCACACTGTCGAGATAACGGCCATCACTGACTGACCAGAAGGTAACCAGATTGCCGCGCGGAGAAGAGACCGCAAAGGTCTCGCCCGCGGTCTCAATGCAGACACTTCCACAGTAATTCTTCATACGCTTCTGGATAAGATCCGGGGCCCGTACAAACTGCAACTCATCTTCACCACGATGCAGTGCCACCAGGGGCAGCTGCTCGGCCGATCTACCCTGATACTGCATGCCGATGCAGACCGTATCCCCCTGTACGTCCAGGTGGCGAATACTCAGTTTGTGCCACTTTTGCGGTGGTTGATAACGCCCCAGCAACTTGCCGCTGGTGCTATCCAGATAGGCCAGATTGGGCTGCATCTCGGGGATGTTGAGCTTACGCCGCCCCAGATCAGGGTGAGTGCGTATCCCACCGTTGGCGATGACCAGCGTCTTGCCATCACCCAGCAGTTTCAATTCATGGGGGCCGACCCCCTGGCTGGGGAACTCACCAACCCGGCGGTAACCGTCTGCGGCATCATAGACCCCAATGACCCCTTGCCCGGTTTCAAAGTCATTCTCGGTGGCATAGAGCAGCCGTCCATCGGCATCAAACACACCATGTCCGTAGAAGTGGCGCTCATCAGGTGCTGTCACCTGGGCCACCACCTTACCCGTGGTGATATCCACCACCCAGAGAAAATCATCAGGCCGACGGGCAAACACCACCGCCTCACTCGAGACTGGACGAAACACGGCACTGTGGCCACGCCCGGGTAGCTGGATATCAAACGTCACTGTGCCGGATGCCGTTATACCCGTTAGAAAATAGTGTCCCTCTCCATCGCCCCGGCAACTCAGCAGCTTTGGCGTCTCTGTTTTAGCCGACAGCGACAAAGGGCTCAGGCAAAACCCCGCTGCACCAGCGAGCAGAAAATTCCGTCGATTCAGCACGGCTCTCAATCTCCATCCAGACTGTTAAAACCGAGGGACAATCCCAGCTCTTTGGGCAACTTATCGGCAACCAGGGCTTTCAGTTCTATCACCACCGCCACCAACTTCTCCACCTCGGCGCGCTGCCCGGGGTCAGCGACCGCCTGAGAGAGCGGCTGCCTCAATTGTGCGAGTTGCTCCAAGCCCCGTTGAAAACCACTGTCTAACGACTCACCTAGAGGATGGCCAGCCAGACGCTCGGCAAAAGCCGTCCGATAGAGTTTATGGAGTCCACGAAAGTTGTGCTCAATATTGCGACTGGCGCGATGGCTGCGCCAGGATTCGGCGCGCTTACCCTTGGCCCGCTCAACACTCTTGCCCAGGGGGCGTTGCAGCTTCTGCTCCAGGATCAGCTTCAGTTGGGTATGTAGATTATTGAGTAGGGTAGAGGCCAGCTCCTGATCACTCTCATAGAAATCATTGCCGTTCGTAGCGGTCAATAGAATCTGACGAAAGGGGGCCTCACCTTCGCGCCATTCACGATAGATCCCCGCCGACATCTGCGCCAAATTCGCAGTAATGGCTTTGAGCAGGGCACATCGGTATTTAGCCGCTTCCGGCTCTTTGGACTGTTTGGTGAATAGCAGCCGCTCCAACGCACTGAAGCCTTGAACGGCAACACTGGCAGCCGCAAATTTATCAGCCTTGAGAATCTCCTTATCCTGCTTCTCCATCAAACGACGTAAGTGCTTACTTACTGAGTTTCGCTTATCCGGCCACATCTGCATGCGATTGCTGCGCAGTTGAAACTGCGCCGGCCCGAAACGAATATGCTGTATCGCCTGCCAAGCGTCCATGCTGGCGTGGAACTGGCGCTGCAACTCGACCACCGGCCCGGTGTAGGACAGCTCACAATACCCCGTGACCATTTTTGCCAGATATTCGGTCTGTTCCGACAAGCGTTTATAGGCCGGCAGGATGTGCTGATCCGCGACCGCCTCAAAATTGGCCGGTGATGTACTTTTCGCCCACAGCGGTGTTGCCAGTGAGCAGCTCAACAGCAGCCCTGCTGCTAAAACCTGTATTCTCATAGTGATGACACAAAGCGCAGTAACGCTTCGCGCTCCGGTTTACTCAGTTGCCTAACCGCCTCACGCTGCTTGGTTGCTTCGCCACCATGCCACAATATCGCTTCCAGCAGGCTGCGCGCCCGGCCATCGTGCAGATAGTAGCTGTGGCCATTCACCACCGGTGTCAACCCTATCCCCCAAAGCGGGGCGGTGCGCCATTCACGACCGTTGGCAACGCCCTCGGGGCGATTGTCGGCCAGGCCTTCGCCCATATCGTGCAGCAACATATCGGTATAGGGCCAGATCAGTTGCCCAGCCTGCTCTGGCTCCACACCCTCACTGCGCGTGACAAACTTTGGATTATGGCAAGCGATGCAGCCGATGTCATAGAAGAGTTTTTTACCGGCCAACACTTGGGGGTCAGCATGATCGCGTCGCGCCGGTACCGCCAAATTACGCGAATAGAAAGCAACCAGGTCCGTGACACGCTGCTCCGCTTCCAGGTTATTGTATTGTGGACTATTACCGGTTGGCGCTTTGCGACATGCCTCTTGCTTCTCCGTACACTCACCATAGCCGCCCGGGTGCAGCACGGTTGAGATGCCGATGTCACCGGCAAAAGCGCCCTGGGACTGCTCATCGACACTGGCGGCGCCTGCCTTCAGACCAAACCGACCCAGCATGACGCGCTTTTCGCTGGAACTCCAGACCCGATTGGGACGCCCCGAAATGGCGTCATCATTGGCATCGTCAGGATCGGCCAGCGCCAAGATATCCTGCTCATCGATCGCCTCCAACAACCCCAGCCCGATCATCTGTGGTGCAATCCGCGGGGATAGTTGCGCCTCTGGGTGCAGCGGGCCATAACCGAGATTGGTCACGGAATAGGCCGGTTTACGCAGACTGACCACCTCACCCCCGGCCAGCTCAACGGGTATCTCCTCGTAGCTGATCTGCATCCGGCCTTCGATCACCTGCCCGGCAATGGCAAAGTCCTGCAGTTGAGTGCCGTAATTGGGATCAGGGATATTATTGACCCGGTGCTCAGCCAGCAATTTACGTTGTTCATCATTCTGCGGCGGAATACTCAGGCGTAGAAACATGGAGACGGCATTGTCGTCTGTGCCATTGGGTGGATGGCCACGCCCATCTTTCAGATGACAGCGCTGGCAGGAGCGGGCATTGTAAAGCGGCCCCAAGCCATCTGAAGCCTGAGTAGAGGCTGGGGCGGTCACCCACAACCGCTTAAAAAAACCGTTACCCACCTTGAAGTTGATCTCCCGCTCAAAGCTCATATTGGCCGAGGCGTGGGAGAATGCGTTTTTGTTGAATTTTTTATGGTGTGTTGTGGCGCCACCGGGCCGCCCCTCTTGAGGCTCCGGTTTGGTGAAGTCTGTGGTTGGCGCGGTATCTACCGCGGATTGCGCCAATACAGCGTTGAAGGGGAGAGAGGCCATCACTGCCCCGGCAATTATCAACCCAATTGATCTCATGCGTCTGTCCTGAATACTGCTAAAAAAACGCCGGGGTGATTCGCCCCGGCAAGTTGGGAGGTTACTTTGTTATTGTATTGTCTCGGGTGCGTCCAGACTGTCCGAGCCTTCGAATGCGATCGAACTCATACCGAGCACATTGACCGCCTTCTCAATAGCTTTGGTCTGAACCAGCAGGGCATCGATAGCAGCCATCACTTTTGCATTGCCCTCCGTGTTGCCTTCGCCGATTAGCTCGTCGTAAGCGACACCCTCTTTCTCTGCGCTATCAACCAATACCTGCATTTTGTCCAGAGTGGCATCCAGGCTTTTCAACAGGGTCTTGTCTGCAGAACTGTTTTTGGCTGCAACCAGTTGCGACACGCTGGGACCGCTCACTTTGGCGCCGTTCACTCGGGTATAACTGCCTGTGTAGACGTTTTTGACACTCAGAACATCGTCATAGTGAGACCAGTGGGTGTTGTCACTGAAGCAGTCATGCTCCTCTTCCGGGTCGTGCAGCATCAGACCAAGCTTCATGCGCTCACCCGCCAGCTCACCGTAGGAGAGGCTACCCATACCGGTGAAGATGGTGGCGATACCCTTGCGCGGATCTTCCAGCAGTGCTGCGCGTGCCGCGCCATTCTTATCCCACTGCGTGGTCATCCACGCCAGCTCATCAATCAACAACTCAGTGACCGCTTTCAGGTAAGCACCGCGACGATCACAATTACCCCAGGAGCAGTTCCTGGTATCAAAATCACTGGCGGAGCGCTGCCCCGCACCCGGACCTGTACCGTTCAGATCCTGGCCCCAGAGCAGAAATTCGATAGCGTGATAACCGGTGGCGACATTGGATTCGATCTCATCGATCTCATGCAGCGTCTCGGCCAACAGTCTCTTGTCGATAGTGCTGGCGTCGATCTCACGCCCCGAGAGCATCAGCTTTTTATTGGCGATAATGTTGGCGGTGTAGTAGGGGTTCTCATCCGACTCGGCACCGTAACCGGCGGCAACATAGTCGATCAGCCCCTCATCCAGCGGCCAGGCATTCACCTTACCTTCCCAGTCATCCACGATGGCATTCCCGAAACGGTAGGCCTCAGTCTGCTGATAGGGACGACGCGCCTGCTTCCACGCCACTTTGGCACTCAACAGGTTTTTCTCAGTCGGGCTGGCAATCAGTTGATCCACGGCCACTTGCAACTGCCTGGCGGTGTCCAGGGAGTCCTGATACATCACCTGGGCAAGATCAGCGTAGTGGTGCAACACCTCCTGCTGAGTCGGCGCTGCCACCGCCTGTCCGCAAAATCCAACCCCTGCAATCAATAGAATCTTCTTAAGCATTAGCGTATTCCTCTTTCAGATTCCGGTTAGAACTCAACCGCAAGTTGAGCGGTGACAGTATCAGCATTTTCACCGGTGCCACCTTCAGACTGGTCGTAGTCGGTGTCATGCGCCCACTCCACCGCAATAGTGGCGTTATCGTTGACGGCGACTGACGCCGCCACAGAGACGCGCTTCTCCGGCAGCTCGATAGCCAGCGCCTCTTTGGTCTGCTGATAGCCGACAGCGACAGTGGTTTCGCGACCGGCTACACCTTGCTCCATGGTGTAGCCCGCCTCAATATTGAAGGCTGCGGGGCGTGCGCCCTCACCATCAAACTCAAGTGCGCCTACTTCGAAATCATCCACCGCGGTGACATATTCACCAATAACGGAAATCGGGCCGGCGCTGTACTGGGCATGTACCGCCACACCGCCAACACGATCGCTGTAGGCCGCTTCATCCACAACATCAGCCAACACGTCGCTGTCGCCAATATCACTGATGTAATCAAGACCGACATTGAAGTCATCATTGCCGTAGCCGACACTCAGGCCGAAGTTATCGATATGGTTGTCCGAGTGATCCAGGTCGCCATTGAAGGCGTATGCAGCGGCGTTAATGCCGTTGCTCTCATAACCAACCAGCGCAGCAGTCTCTTTCGTTTCACCCAGATCCAGCGTAAAAGGGTCGGAGACCATGTGGGTTTCAAAGACCCCAAATGGCGCAACAATGCGACCAGCGGTGAATGAGAAAGGCGAGACATCGGCATTGCCAAAAGTGACAAATGCCTCATCCACAGTGACATCACCCTCATCCTCTTCCCACAGCAGAAGCAGATTGGCGCTCATCCAGTCATTCACCTGAGCCTCAACACCCAACTCAACGGTGGCAACCACCAGATCGGACTCATCATCCCCCTCAAACGGTGATGTGTGGCTGGCTTCCACCTCCACCAAGCCACTCATCTCAACACCTTGCCACCAGCCACCACCGGTGCCTCCGCTGCCACCGGTCTCTTTGAGCTCAGCGATCTGGCGATCCTTGTCGCGAATAACTTCATCTTGAGCTGCAACACGACTTTCGAGGTGGCGCATACGCGCTTCCATCTGTTCCAGACGCTCTTCCAGTGTCATGCCAGCAAATGCGGGCGCAGCAGCACTCAAAGCCAGTGCCATAGCACCAGCCAAATAGCTGAGGTTCATGATCAACTCCTACTTATATAGTTATTGGTTTGTCAGGCGGGCTGGCGGAAGGCTGGCTGGCCAATAGAAATAGCACTAAGCGCAAATGATAATAATTATTATTTAAGTGTCAACCATTAATTTCTGTGTGGATAACACAGAGGAAGCAGGAATCCATAAATATCCGAGGACTGGGCCCTAAAAATCCTTAACCACGGCGTAGCGGGGGCAATCAACGAGGTGATCATTCACCATACCAACCGCCTGCATGTATGCGTAACAGATAGTACTGCCGACAAATTTAAATCCCTTTTTCTTCAGATCCTTGCTCATCGCTTGAGATTCGGCCGATTCAGCAGGAACTTGGGAGATATCGGTCCAGGCATTCTGAATGGGGCTACCACCCACAAATGACCAGATATAGCTATCAAAACTGCCGTACGCCTCTTGAACCTCCAGAAAACAGCGGGCATTAACCACCGTTGCATTGACTTTCAAACGATTTCGGACGATGGCCGGATTCTGGAGTATCTGCTCAATCTTTTTATCGCTGTAGATGGCAATCTTCCGGGCATCAAAGTTATCGAAGGTCTGGCGATAACCTTCGCGCTTATTGAGAATAGTCGACCAGCTCAGCCCGGCTTGAGCCCCTTCGAGAATGAGAAATTCAAACAGCCGCTGATCATCATGCACCGGAATACCCCACTCCTCATCATGATATTTCAGCTCTGCCTCATTACCTATCGCCCAATCACACGGTTTCATCCGGCACTCCCTCCACTATTTATCCGTTATACCCCGTGTCTGCTGATGCGCAATACCAACACCAACCAACCCGGCACTCACCGCAATCAGCGCCACCACCGACCAGAAGAGCAGCGGCCTGGCATTGCCATCCGAAAGCAGATCGGCCAATGATAGTACCGCAAATAGCAATGCCGGTGTTGCAAAGGCCAAAGTCGACTTGATACCGAGCAGGGAGCTGCGCTTGCCCGCAATGTAAGAGAACACGCAGGTGACTATCAAGCTCACAGCCGCCACCAGCACCACATAGTCGGTATGCCCGTTGGTCATGCCTGCAAAAAAGAGAAAAAAGGCGAACACACCCAACACAATCTGAATGATTAAAATCCCCATAATCTCCGACTCTCCAGTAATCACGAATGCCTATCGGAGGAGTTATAACCAATTTGTCAGCAGTGATCTTTGACCTCAGTGAATTCTCTAATATAAATAACTTAAAACAGCTACTACCACTCAAATACCATGGCTATCAGAGAGTAAACTTCACTTATTACCGACAAACTATAAGGAAAGAGTTATGAATAGGCACGAAGAGATCAACTACCTGGAGCTCCCAGCCAGCGACTTTGCCGCCACCAAGACATTTTTCAGCAGCATATTTGATTGGGAATTTACCGACTATGGCGAGGAGTATATGGCCTTCTCAAATGCCGGGATAGAAGGGGGATTTTTTCTCTCCGACTTAAAGGCCAGTACCACGACAGGAAGTGTTCTCATCGTCTTCTACAGTGAAAATCTGGAAAAGACATTGTCAAAAATTGTCTCAGCCGGTGGCACGGTGATCAAACCCACATATTCATTTCCCGGCGGCCGGCGCTTCCATTTCAGCGATCCTAACGGCAATGAATATGCGGTGTGGTCAGATATACCGGCATAAGAGGCCGGGAAAACCATAATATCCACATCATATGTGCCTATTTAGACTGTCAATTGACGAGACACTTATGACACATGATTTCTCTTACAGAATCATCAGTGATGTGCCGATGCCATGGATATCAAAGAAAATGACACTGAGAAGGAATAATGCGGCTTAAGCTTCCATTTAGCCATGCCCATCGGTTGAGCCCTGATGAACTGACCAGCTCTGCCTTGAGGAGCGGCGAAAAGAAACAGCTACTGGATTACATTTTTTTCCAGGGCTCTGCCACGGTAGGTCACGAGCAGGCCCAAGCACTATCACGCATCGCTGTTGTGATGGTTGTCACTCTGATTCTCGTTGGCATCAAGCTGTTTGGAGGCGCCAATGATATTCTGGAGTGGCATTTAATCAGCATATCTATTGTCTTTGTATTGATATCTTACGCCCACTATCGGGTGGTTTGCGCCTATCAGAAGCAATTTCTGTGGCGCCGCTATATCACCATCATTGCCGATCTCGGACTCACCTCATATGCTGTCTTCAAATTCGGCTTACCGGGTCTGGGACTCTATCCGCTGTACCTCTGGATTATTGTGGGCAATGGCCTTCGTTTTGGCACCCACTATCTCCATTTTGCCACTATCGTTGGTATTACAGGCTTCCTGATCGCCTGTTCACTGTCGGGCATATTTCAGGCGCAACTCGCTATAGTCTACGGCCTGCTGGTTGGGCTGGTAATGATGCCCAAGTTTTTCCTGGTAATGGTGCACAGGCTCTCCGAAATAAACCGCGCCCTCCAGCAAAAAAATGAAGAGACCGAATATGCGGCCACCCATGACCCCCTTACCGGACTGCCCAATCGGTTCATGTTTCACGACCGGCTGGCGCGGGCGCTCAAACAGGCGAAACGCGAAGGCTCTCAAGTTGCCGTTATCTTTATCGACCTCGACTCATTCAAAGCCGTTAATGACAATTTCGGCCACGACCAAGGGGATTTGCTGCTGACGCAGATCGCCCACTGCCTGAAACAAACAGTGCGCGCCAATGACCTGGTGGCCAGACTGGGCGGTGACGAATTTGTCATACTGCTGGAGAATTGCGGCCGCTCTAACCAAATCAGCGCCGCGGTTGAACAGATATTTGCCTGTTCAGGCCGCTATTATGAACTCGACTGCTGCCAAACCTACCTCAGCTGGAGTTGCGGTGCAGCCGTCTTTCCCGAAGACGGCACCGACTCAGGTACTCTCCTGAAAAATGCCGACACAGCCATGTACCGCGCCAAGACTGAAGGGACCAACCAGTTCCGGCTCTACTCTGCCGACATGACCCGCGAAGTGGAACAACAACTGACGCTGCGCACCGAACTGCGCGCCGCAATCGATAAAGGTCGCTTCGCCACCTACTATCAACCACTGGTCGACGCCCGTACTGGCCAGATCGTTGGTGCCGAAGCCCTGGTCCGCTGGCTACACCCGGAACAGGGTTTGATGCTGCCTGCCAAGTTCATCAACCTAGCAGAACAGAGCGGGCTGATTCTGCCTATCGGTGAACAGGTGCTCAACAGCGCGCTAAGCAATCTCAAGCTCTGGCGAGACGAAGGGTTCGACAACTTACAGATTCACATCAATATCTCTATCCGTCAGTTATTGAGCAAGGATTTCCTTAACCTGCTTCAATTGTCTCTGAAGCGAGCCAAGCTATCAGCCGAAGCGCTCAAGATCGAAGTGGCCGAAAGCGCCTTCACCGAAGACCGGACCACTACAGGCCAGCTCTTCGATGCTTTAAAGAAACTCGGTATCGGCATCTCCCTGGACAACTTCGGAGCCAGATGCTCTTCACTTACCCATCTAAAGCACTACCCCATCAGCCAGGTCAAAATAGATAAATCCCTTGTGCAGAACATTCCCGACGACCCCAATGACTGCACCCTGGTGGAAGCAACGCTCGCAATCAGTCAACGCCTCTGCCGAAGCACTATCGCGGAAGGGATAGAGACCCGGGAGCAAGCCGACTGGTTGGTGGAGAAAGGGTGCCATATCATGCAGGGTTTCTATTTCAGCCCAGCAATGAGCGCCAACGATTTTCTAGCGACCCTGCGCTCTGGGAAACTGCCGGGCAAGAGTGTGGAACAGCCCCAATAGGCTAGAGCCTGTTAACAGTAAAATTCACCGATCATCGGCTCCAGCTCTACAGCGAGGTCACCATGCTTGGAAAATGTTTATGCGGAGAGGTAGCGTTCGAAATAACCGGCGAACTCAGTAACTTTTACCAATGTCACTGCTCAGAGTGCCGTAAAGTCACCGGCTCGGCCTCCAACACCGGCTTTTTGGTCGCAACAGCAGACTTCCACTGGCGTCACGGCGAACAGCATGTCACCCAGTTCGTAAAAGATAGCGGCTATAACTCCTGCTTCTGCTCACACTGCGGTAGCGCACTGCCCAATCCAGTCAAAAGCGGCGAACACTACTGGGTGCCGGCCGGATCACTGGAAGAGGAGACACACCGCAAAATCGCCGCCCACCTCCACATCGGTTCCAAGGCCTCTTGGGCTGCTATCAGCGACACGGGGAAACAGTTTGCCGAGATGCCCGATCTGGCAACGCTCATCAAAATACTGGAGCTTGGGGCCTGGAAGGGCTAACCCGCATACAAGAAGAGTTCCCTAGCGTGGCGGTGGTACTCATCTCCTCAGAAGAGTCCCCCGAAGTGGTCCAAGCGGCACTGCACAGCGGGGCAGTCGGCTATATCCCCAAATCGACCTGCAATGCAGTACTACTCAAGGCCCTTCAACTCATCATCGCAGGCGGTGTCTACATCCCACCCATGATATTGGAAACAG
>JAKSCN010000271.1 GCA_022360595.1 Chromatiales bacterium | reverse complement strand
GCACTGGCCAATAACGGCACGGCCAATCTCCTGCTCCAGCAGTTTTACTTTGTCCAGCACCTTCTCTTCCACTTGAACCTGGCTTTGCTCTCCGCTTATGGTAAATCTCGCTTCTGTCTCAATCCCACAGTCAACCGCTGCAGCACAGCGGTCGCCTTAATAAAATCCTGCTCTTTCGCTACATCGCCATACAGTGTTCGCTCTATGGCCGATGCGGTTAATCCTGTCTTGTCGCCGATCCACTCACAGCGCTTACTGACAGTGAGTGCATTGAGTACGGGGTGGCGGCGACGCCACGCATGTTCAATGGCGTTGCGGTTCTCTTCAAACAGCCGCTGCCCGCGATCAACCCGCCAGGAAAACTCTGCTGTGGCATCAATATGCTCCAGCAAGTTGCGGCGTGTCTGACCGGCCAGGCTGAGTTTCGGCCCCATGTATAGGAAGAGTCGCCAGCCAAGCAATATCAACAGTATGACGCCTACCACCACGACAAAAGGCATGCGTTGCCACAGCAGGACGGGCAGACTCGGCATGGCGATACTGTATTGGAGCCAGATTTTGCGGCTCCCTTCAGTCAGCAGGGCCAATAAGTAGGCGTGGTCTTCTTTGCCGATTTGATTATTCTTAAACAGATCATAATCACTCAGTAGTGTGACCGCACCTTCGCCAATCGAATACTGCAGCAGGTGGTAATGTTCGTCATCGCCGACACGCCAATGGGCCCAGTCCTGAGTATCCTGTAGATAGCGGTAATTGCGAAAACGCACTTTTAGTGGGTTGGCCAGTCCTTCAATCGGGATGGAGACCAGTTCATAGTCTTCGTCTTCATCCAGTTCCCCTTCCGCATCATCCTCTGAGCAGATGGACTCTGAGTCTGCCTGATCCGAATCGCCATCCTCTACGTCTTCGACACACTCAAGGTCCTCTGACCAGTGAGAGTGCATCCGCACGCCGATATCTTCCAGGAGTGGATTGCCGGGGTCATCTTCACTCCAATAGTTGGTCGGCATCACCACCAGATAGCCGCCCTGTTCTATCCAGTCAACAAGGGTGGTGATCTGTTCATCACTCATATCGGCGTTGAGCTGGCGCAGAATCAGGGTGTCCTCTACCGATGGGAGAGAGGATATGAGATCACGCCCGGTAACGCTCTCCGCTTCAACACCCAGACGTTTTAGAAAACGCTCTGCGGCCAGAAAATCATTACGCTTCGCTTCGGGGGAGATATTTACCAACACCTCTTTGGTGCGGCGCTCATAGTTTTCAAGAAACCACGCCACATACCACACGAAACCGATGACCAGCAGCAGGCCCAGCAGTATCAGGACAATACGGTTAGCCTTCGACATGGCCATAAACTCCCTGCCACTGGCTGCAAAGATCGAGCAGACGCTCAGGCTGAGGGGCAATGTGTGCATAGGCCATTTTCAGCCAATCGTCGGTGAGGCGGCCGAAATAGTAGGCCTCTTCCGCCGGTTGATGCCGAGCAACCAGGCGCACGCACTCCCCTTCTGTGGCGCTGTCTGGAATTTCGATATGCTGCTCGGTCACCAGGCGCATTAGTGCGCCTCGGTAGAGCAGGCTCAACGCCCCGCGCAGATCACCTGCTTCCACCAGGCGCTTCGCCTCGGCAGCGGGATCATCGGGTAGCTGATCGGGCCGGATATCGAGTCCAAATAGCTGCACAGGGGCAGCTTTTTTATTCTGCAAACGCTGTGGTCTGCCCAGACTAAACCAGCCCTTATTCTTCGCTATGTGATAGACGAGGTAGATAACAACCGCTGTACCGGCAATCCACATCACTGCTTCACCAACTGAGGCGAAGCCCTTGAAAAATCCCGCTAAAACATCGAGTAGCCACTTAAAGAATTCCACGAACCAACTATCTTCGTCTATCTCCTCTTCCTCTTCGGTTTCACCGATATATTTCCAGTACCGGCGCTCTTCGAGCTCCCCAAAGGCTTTATCAGCGAGCACCTCTTCAATGATCGGCCTGGCCTGCTCAGGGGTTGTGGCGGTAACCGCCAGCCCCGTATCCGGCAGTAGTAATCCACCGAACATTAATGCCAATACCAAGACTGCCGTACTGGTTACGGCGTTACGGTGTTTGGCCTTTTTTAAACGTTCATCGATGCGGCGAAAGTTGATCTCGATATCCCAGGCTTCCAGTTCACTGCGCCGATGCAGGTAGAGCACGAAACCTGACGCCACGTAGAAAGGAGCGATAATCGACATGCTGATTAAACTGACCAATAGCTGCAGCCACTCCTGGATACTGCCTTCCGCGATCAGAAAATCTTCCAGATCAATCCAGCGCAGATCCTCGGGAATCAATGCATAGAGTACGATCAACAGAGCAAACTGGAGAATGGCCTCGAAATGGATACCGACAAAGGTGAGCCAGATGGCGGCGTGCTGCCCCTTACCCAATATTCGAATTCGATCCCGTCGCCTCTTCCCTTTCAGCCGTTCCAGCAACCCCACCGGCATATTGAAAGAGCGGTTGGGGTTGAGGCGTCGCCAGGTGAGATTGGCAAACAGTTGTGGCCACACGATCGACCACCATTGCCTTACTACCGCTTTAACGGTCAGGTTCTCACCAAACACGGCGCGACTCATCCAAAACAGCAAGGGTGGCTCATACAACGGTTTCAGCCACCAGAGGAGCAGCGCCAACAGCCAAGCCTTCTCCCCGACCAGCACGAACAGTAGAATACCAACCGGAATAGCGGTCGCCAGCCATAGCGCCCATAAAGGCAGAAACCAACGTCTGGCCAGCGTAAAGCCGAGATCAATCGCCTCCCAGTGATTGCGGCGTCTGAGGGAAAACTCCAGCTTATCGAGTTCCATCTGCCCCCCGACCCGCAAAGATAAAGTAGAGAATCATCAGTACCCACAGTGCGATGCCAACTGCATATTTAACGACATTGGGCATAGCGCTGGCCGACCAGAAACCTTCGATAAAGGCGGCAATGAACAGCATCAGCCCAGCCCCCATGACCAAGGGTAGCGCCTGCTTGGCGCGTTGTTTTATAGCATCGATCCGGCGGTAGCGGCCCGGCGCCAATACACCATGCCCCAGCATCAGGCCCGCCGCGCCACAGATTACTATCGCGGTCAGTTCCAGTGAGGAGTGGCCACTGACGAAGGACCAAAAAGTTTCGGTATAGCCCACACTGGTGAGATGTCCAGCGACACCACCGAGCACCACCCCGTTGTAGATCAGTGTGAACACTGTCCCGATACCAGCCAATATCCCCATCGCGAAGGTACGAAAACCGATACCGATGTTATTCATGATGTAGTAGCCGAACATCATGAAGTCAGACTCGGCACTGCGCTCAAGGGTGCGCCCGGGGCGATCATTGTCGGGACGGTACATCTCCTCCATATCCTCGACCTGACCTTCACTGATGACGCTGTAGATCAGATCCGAATCGACCATGGCGAAGCCTCCAACCAATACCGCCGGCACCAGAAACAGGAGTGTCGCCACCAGGAAGTAGCTGAGATGGGTACGCAGACTGCTCGGGAAATCAACGGCTATAAATGTCAGCAGACGCCATAGCCAAGCACCACGACGGGTATAGAGCTGCTGATGGCCTCGCAGAACCAGTTGGTGCAGTTGCTCAACCAACGTTGGACTGTAACGCCGCCCGCGCGCCAATGCGTAGTGGTTGCAGACTTGGCGATAGAGGTGGGGCAAGCGTTCGTGCTGCAGCGTCAAATTACGTCTCTTGAAGCGTGATTTCTCCATCGCATCAAGCTGTGTGCTGAGCTCATCCCAAAGCGCCTGGTAACGCTGTTCAAACGCTTCCTGCTTCATCAGCGCCCCCGGGTCAGCCAGTTGGCGTATGAGAAAATTTCTTTCACCCCGGCAGCGCCCTCTTTTTGAGTGACCGATCGTAACTGGGAGGCCAGCTCAACCTGGCGCTCCTGCGTCAGTTTGGGACTGCGTTCAGCAAACATGATCAGTTCACGCAATTCATCCACATCCAACTCTCGTGGTGGTGGTTTGGAGGGTGCTTCAGGCAGCTTCCCACGCTCTTGCGCCTGCTCACGATATACAACCAGTGTACCGGCCGCCAGATCGCCAAGCCGCTGAAAATCCCGACTCAACAGCATCGATAACAGTCCTACAGCGTAAAGGAGGGGTAGAAAATCGGCCGCCCTCAACAGATTACGGATCACCGATGATACAAAAGAGATTGGCGTACCATTGTCATGAATCACCACCAATCCCATCGCCTTCTTACCCGGGGTGGCACCACTCAGCACTTCAAAGATTACCGGATAGAACCACTCGATCAGGAAAAATGAGATTAGAATAACCGCCGTGCCAATACCGCCAAAGTAGGAGAAAACTCCCGCAATGAGCGCATACATTACCCCACGAATCAGCATATCGATAGCCCAAGCACAAGCCCTGACAACCGGCCCTGCCAGTTTCAGTTCAAGGCGAATACCTTCTGGGGTTTCATGGTTGCGAACGGTATCAGTTGCTCCCATGCTTGCGCGCGCGTTCATGGTGGGATGTTACACATTAGTATTCAAAAAAAACATACACAAACCGGAACAGAATCGAATCAGAACGTGACTCTTCATGTTTTCCATACTTCCTTCCAACAACCGCCAGACTCTCAGTCACCTGCGCATCGGGTTCACGTGTAGTAGATATCACGATAGGCAACATACGTTGAGGACAACATAATCGGAATCACAACCAATGCTCCCAAGCCTAAAGATGTGACGCTGAGAACCAGTAGAATGACATTCACTGCCGCGTATAATAGAAAGGGCAACACATTTCTAATGCACCCCACAAAACTCATTTTCATTGCGGTGACTGCGGAGAAATCTTCCAGCGCAACCAGGGCAGGCGCGAACCAGAGTGTCATTGAGAGAGGTATCATAAGAACCTGACCTACAACCAGAGACACTAACTATACAGGCATCTCCGCCGCTTCCAGATCTATCTCAAGCAGAAAGAGTGTCCATAACGCCATCTCTACACCTGCACTCACCACCACACCAACAATATAGACCCCGCCTACCAATAACAGTTGGTTTCTAGGTTTTTGAAAACCGCCCAACAGGTGCTTAACGGAAAAACGCCCCCCTTCATCTTGCTCCCTGCAACCCAGCATGAAACCAGCATTCAGGACCGGCAGGATCAGGATCACGGCATAAGGACCAATTAGAGGTACAAAGCTCCCTCCGAAGATAACAGACAGGTAGATCATGGCAGCAAGCAGCCAGGACCAAGCCCCTCTTCTGCGGATATAACCAAAACCTTCCTGAATCCAAAACCAGCCGCGTAAAACCGGCACGGAATGTGGGTCCGTCAACTCGCCCTGCTCTTTTGCCTCATAGAAGCTGGCTGAAGAGACTTGATAGGGATTGCCAGTGTCATTAGCACTCTCGGTGAATGGCGAGTCGGTGGTCTCAGAATCAGCAGACTCGATACGCACACCCACCCCCACTTGCGTCAATGCGCGCTGACAGTATTCCGCCCTGTCAGGGTCGACACCTTGTTTAATAACAACCTCGCGCCCCGCAGTCAGCAGAGAGCGGCTCTCATCAATACTGTAATCAAGGAGGTTGGAGAATTGCTCGACCGCATTCTCGATATCGGCATCACCGTCCAACGTCCCTGTGAATACTACCTGGCACAACTTGGTCATCTACAACCGTCCCTGATCGGTCACCCATGGAGCGATATGCTAACTGGGAATATTGGATAGCAACGAAAAGAACCGTCCGCGCTCATGATGAGCGCGAACGGTTCTACTATTCTGGCCTCTGTGCAATATTGCCTGTGGAACTTTCATACAACATTGACAAGAGACTCCTACAATCAAGCGTAATAAATATCCCGATAGCCGGTGTACAGAGAGGCGGTGAGCATTGGCATGACAACAAGCAGACCCAGCCCCACTGGCAACGCGCCGATAACGAAAAAGACCATCGCCACTATGCCGTACAGTAAGAACGGCAGGATATTTTTAAGACAGCCCATAAAGCTCATTTTCATCGCTGTGATGGCCGAGAAACCATTCAATACAACCAGCGCTGGCGCAAACCAGTAGGCCATAATCAGGGGGATAAAGAATAGCATCGCAATAAGCATGGGCAACAGCATACCAGCGGCCATCGCTGATTCGTCCATCATTGCCGGATCACCGCCAGCCATTAACATGAAAGCAGCTCCACCAACCAACATGCTGATACCCAACACCACTACGATCGTACCCACAAGGTAGAGCACCCCGATCAACAGCAACTGACCGGTATTCTGCTTAAAGCCGCTAAACAGATGATTGATGGTAAAATCCTCTCCCTCATCCTGCGCCTTGCAGCCAAGCATAAAACCAGCAGTAAAGATCGCTGAGATGAGCGTTAATGCGATGCCACCAATGATCGGCACAAAATTCAGAGCTACTGCAATGATAATCCAGACAATGATCGCCAGTATCCAAGACCAGGGATTCTGTTTGAAGTGACCAAAGCCTTGGGCGATCCAACGCCAACCATGCGAAAAGGGGACTGAATTGGGGCCACTCAACTCACCCTCTTCTACTTCTTCGTAGAGGTTAGCGGCAGGCGCCTGGTAAGGGTTGCTGGCTTCATCAGTGTCGGCATTTGATACCGTGGTTTCTGATACCGTGGCTTCAGGACGCGGCAGCTCTTGGCCTTCATAACGGGCCAAGTATTTGGAGATTATAATGCCGCACTCCAGGCAATTGTCGTCTTGGATGTTGTCCGAACCGCACTTCGGGCAGGAGGATTGAGGGGGTGGCGACTGCTCACTGGTCTCTGTCTGTTCACTTTCCATTGGTTCAAGCTCCATGTCTGGTACCTTGGGTTCTACCGATTCCACACGAACAGCCATTCCCATACCCTTCAATACACGCTGATATTGATCTGCCTTCTCAGCATCAACACCGCTTTTCATCACCACTTCGCCGCCAGCGTCCAGTAGGGATTGAGCCTTTTCAACACTGCAACCGAAACGCGCGGCGAACTGCTCAACAAAATTGTTGGGATCAGCGTCGCCTGTCAGCTCTCCAGTGAAAATCACTTTGTATAAATCGGCCATGCATGCAGCTCCTATTTTCGTTAACCGGTCACACCAAGTGCAAAATGATCCATTCTAGCCTCTACCCGGCATTTCACAACCGAGAAGCCCGATTTTCTGACTGTCCCCGCATCCGCGCCGACGAACGGCCCACTGGCGGTGAGTCCTTTGGTAAAGCCCTGTTCAAATAGCCACGGTGACCTTTTTATAAGGCATAAAAAAGGGGGCGCCAAAGCTCCCCCTTTTCCCGATCATCGACTGATCTCAATCGATCATTTGACTTGCGGAGCCAGCTCGCCAGAGGCGTAGCGCTGGAACATATCTTCCAGAGAGACCGGTTCGATTTTGTCAGCCATGCCGGCACAGCCGAAGGCTTCATAACGATCTTTACAGATACCGGACATTGCAGCAGTCGCCTCTTTGAGGAACTTACGCGGGTCGAAGTTGCTCTTGTTCTCTTCCAGGTGACGACGGACAGAACCGGTAGAGGCCATACGCAGGTCGGTATCGATGTTGACTTTACGTACACCGTTTTTGATACCTTCAACGATCTCATCAACCGGTACACCGTAGGTCTGGCCCATGTCACCACCGTAGTCGTTGATGATTTTCAACCAATCCTGAGGTACGGAAGAGGAGCCGTGCATAACCAGGTGAACACTTGGGATACGCTCATGAATCTCTTTAACACGATCGATACGCAGGATTTTACCGGTAGGCTCTTGGGTGAATTTGTAAGCACCGTGTGAAGTACCGATGGCGATAGCCAACGCATCAACACCGGTTTTGCTCACGAAGTCAGCAGCTTCATTAGGGTCGGTCAGCAACTGATCCATATCCAGTTTGCCTTCCGCGCCGTGGCCATCCTCTTCACCCATTTCACCGGTTTCGAGAGAACCGAGACAACCCAGCTCACCCTCAACAGAGACACCACCGGCATGGGCCATATCGACCACTTGCTTGGTGACGTCAACATTGTATTCGTAAGTGGACGGGGTTTTGCCGTCAGACATCAGCGAACCATCCATCATGACTGATGAGAAGCCGGACTGGATAGAGCGCAGGCAGATGTCAGGTGATGCACCATGATCCTGATGCATGCAGACAGGGATATGGGGGTACTGCTCAAGGGCAGCCAAAATCAGGTGACGCAGAAAAGGTTCGCCCGCATAAGAGCGCGCACCCGCGGAGCCTTGCAGAATCACCGGGCTGTTGGTGGCGTCCGCAGCCTCCATGATCGCCTTCACTTGCTCCATGTTGTTAACGTTGAATGCTGGCAGACCGTAGCCGTGCTCGGCTGCATGATCCAGAAGCTGGCGCAGTGAGATAAGTGCCATAACCTTCTCCTTCTTGTAACTAGTGGTTCAGTTAGTTTATTAATCGTTGCTCGGCAATGTGTGTTCGCCGACTTTGAGAATCTTCATCACGTTGGTGCCACCTTCGACACCGTTTAGATCCCCTTTAGTAATGACTACCAAGTCGCCGTCGCGCACTGCACTACGGCGTAACAGCTCATCAATAATCTCTCCATTGGCTTTTTGACTATCGTAGCCGGTCACATCAAAGCTGATGGGATAGACTCCACGAAACAGCGTCACTTTACGGCGGGTTGAGACATGCGGTGTCAAGGCATAGATGGGAATCCCTGAACTGATACGCGACATCCACTTCGGGGTTGAGCCCGATTCAGTCAACGCTGCAATTGCCGCCACACCGAGGTGGTTAGCCGTGTACATTGCCGCCATCGCGATCGCCTCATCAGTGAGGCCAAATACAGAGTTTAGGCGATGATGGGATTTGCGTACCTTGCGCTGCTTCTCAGCTTCGCGACAAATACGATCCATCGCTTCCACTGTCTTCACCGGATATTTTCCAGCCGCGGTTTCCGCCGACAACATCACCGCGTCGGTGCCATCCAACACGGCGTTGGCAACATCAAACACCTCAGCACGGGTCGGTATGGGGTTTTCAATCATCGACTCCATCATCTGTGTGGCGGTAACGGCGACACGATTCATGGAGCGCGCCTGCTTAATCAGACGCTTCTGTACAGCCGGTAGTTCAGCGTCGCCAATCTCGACACCGAGATCACCACGGGCAATCATGATCGCCTCAGAGGCACTGATGATATCTTCAATACACTCAAGCGCCTCGGCCCGCTCCACCTTGGAGACAATACCGCCTCTACCACCGGCCTCGCGCAACAACTGCCGTGCTTCATTCACATCATCGGCAGTCTGCACAAAAGAGACAGCCAGATAATCGGCCTCAATACTGGCGGCAAATTTGATATCGGCACGATCTTTGTCGGTCAGCGCGGGAGCAGAGAGCCCACCACCCTGCTTGTTAATACCCTTGTTGTTGGAGAGCACACCGCCAACGACCACTTTACAGTGGATTCGACCACCGCTCACCTCATCAATCCAGAGCACGATGGCGCCATCGGCCAGAATCAACGTATCGCCACGATTAACGTCATTGATCAAATTGCCGTAAGTGAGCCCGACACGCTCCTGATCACCATCGTCCAGGCCACAATCGGTATCGAGGATAAAGCTGTCACCCTCGCTTAGATTGATCGAGCCCTCTTTGAACTTACCGATACGGATCTTCGGACCCTGCAGGTCGAGCAGCACCCCAACCTGACGGCCGCTGGCGCGCGCCCGGTCGCGCACAATCTCTGCTCTGCGTTGGTGGTCTTCGTGTGTGCCGTGGGAGAGATTAAGACGCACCACATCGACACCAGCGCCGATCAGTTCATCGATAACTTTCGGGTCATCTGTGGCTGGCCCCAGTGTTGCCAGTATCTTGGTTCTTCTAAGCATAGTGACTCCGGAACCCTCTGAACTTGCGCCTGAGGGTTCCATTGTTTTTCATTCCGCCGCGCGTTTTTCCAACATCTCAACCGCTGGGAGTTTCTTACCTTCCAGGAACTCCAGGAAAGCGCCACCACCGGTAGAGATATAAGAGACACGCTCAGTCAGACCATATTTGTCGACAGCTGCCAGAGTGTCGCCGCCACCGGCAATCGAGAAAGCATCAGACGCGGCAATCGCTTCACCCAATGCCTTGGTTCCTCCACCAAACTGGTCGAACTCAAATACACCAACCGGACCGTTCCAGACCACAGTACCGGCAGCCTGCATCATTTCAGAATACTGCTTAGCCGTCTCCGGGCCGACATCAAAGATCATGTCGTCATCAGCCACTTCATCGACCTTCTTGACCACCGCTTCAGCGGATTCAGAAAACTCTTTTCCGACAACCACATCAACCGGTACTGGAATTGAACCACCCTTAGCCTTGGCGGCCTCCATCAGACGCTTGGCTTCAGGAATCAGATCCTCTTCGTAGAGTGATTTACCCACATTGTGGCCCATCGCCGCGATAAAGGTATTGGCAATACCACCACCTGGAATGAGCTGATCAACGATCTGACTGAGTGAATCCAGAACAGTCAGCTTGGTAGACACTTTTGAACCGCCAACAATCGCAGCCATCGGACGTTTCGGTCCATCCAGCGCTTTACCCAGTGCATCCAGCTCACCCGCCAGCAGCGGCCCCGCGCAGGCTACAGGTGCATAAGTACCTGCCCCGTGGGTAGATGCCTGAGCGCGATGCGCCGTACCAAAAGCATCCATTACATAGATATCACACAAAGCCGCATATTTTTTTGACAGCTCTTCGTTATTTTTCTTCTCACCGGCGTTAAAACGGCAGTTCTCCAGCAACACCACATCACCATCGGCAAGCTGCGGGGCGTTATCGAGATAATCTTTGATCAGACGCACCTCTTTACCCAACAGATCAGAGAGGTAATCAGCCACCGGCTGCATGGAGAACTCATCGGCATACTCGCCTTCGGTAGGACGCCCCAAATGAGACATCAGCATCACCTGGGCTCCCGCCTTCATCGCATGCTCAATGGTTGGCATACTGGCGCGGATACGTTTGTCGCTGCTGACTTTGCCATCTTTGATCGGCACATTCAGGTCTTGACGAATAAGTACTCGCTTTCCAGCGAGATCGAGATCGGTCATCTTGATGACGGACATAGCATGATCTCCTTGTTATGTTCTTGTGAAGCAAAAGGGATTAGCTGATTTTCAACTCAGCTAATACCTCTCATGGGAGATTTAGAGGATGGAGCAGGCCAGTGCATTAACCTGCTCCATCACGATTACCAACTGATCATCAGATTAGTTGGCGGCAACGTGCTCCACGAAACGCAGCATGTTGCAGGTGTAGCCGTACTCGTTGTC
>JAKSCN010000285.1 GCA_022360595.1 Chromatiales bacterium | reverse complement strand
TTTGTCCAGCAAGGCAGAAGGAGCGCCGTGTAGTGAACCTACATAAGCGACTGATAACGCCGCTGGGCAAAAAATGGCCCTGGCCCGCCGGGTTGAGCCTGAAAAAGCACCACTCAGCGTTACTCGTCGCTTATTTGGAACAACCAAACTGCACTCCTCGTGCCTTGATTGGTGCTTTTTCAGGCTCAACAGTGACAATCAAATTAGTGTCAACAGGCCCTAACACTATCCACGAAAAAGGGTAATTTTTTAGTTGACATAAAATGAACCTTCATTCTATTCTCAGGAGGCGAAGAATTACGGCTGTGGGTCAAACACCATTCAATAATAGTCCAAGAGGAGATTGGCCAATGGGCAAGCCGCAACTGCAACAGAGATGCACTGGACTGCTTGGCGGCATCGCTCTTCTGTTATGTGGCTGCTTAACTCCTGCGTACGCGGAGTGGGGCAACTTCTCAAGACAGTGGTGGGAACCTGCGCCGCCTTTTCATCTGGAGGATTTGAATGGGCGCTTACACCACTTAACAGAGTACCGGGGCAAGGTGCTGGTGGTTAACTTTTGGGCAAGTTGGTGCGCACCTTGCCGGGAAGAGTTGCCTTCCATGAACCGGGCTTGGGAGGCATTACAGGGAGAGAATGTTGCCATGTTGGCAATAAACCTGGGTGAAGACAGAGAAGCGGTAGACGCCTTTATAAAAGATTTCCCCATCGATTTTACTGTCCTCCTGGATCGTCGCGGAAATATCAGCCAGAGATGGCGGGTCACCGGTATGCCCACCACCTTTCTGGTTGACCCGCAAGGCAATATCGCATACCGCATTGTCGGGAAGCGCGAATGGGACAGCGACGAGTTGCTGCAATTGGTTCGGGAGTTGGTTCTGGTGAGTGGACGGAACATAGCACAGAGAGCGTAACTCTCTCATAACAATAATTTGCAAAGAACAGATAGCCAGAGGAGAAGAGACTATGAAGGCAAAAGCCGCGGTGGCCTGGGAGCCAAAGAAACCCTTATCCATTGAGATGATTGATGTTGAAGGGCCGAAAGAGGGAGAGGTCCTGTTGAAAGTGGTCGCATCAGGTGTCTGCCATACTGATGCCTTCACTTTGTCAGGGGAAGATCCTGAAGGTGTTTTTCCTTGTGTGCTTGGCCACGAAGGCGGTTGTGAAGTGGTTGAGTGCGGCCCCGGGGTTAAAGATCTTAAACCGGGTGATCATGTGATCCCTCTCTATATTCCCGAGTGTGGTGAGTGTGACTACTGCCACTCCACCAAGACCAATCTCTGTCAGTCGATCGCCGAGACGGTTTGGACAGGCTATATGCCTGACCACACCCGCCGATTTTCCATGAACGGAAAATCGATCTATCACTACATGGGATGCTCCACTTTCTCCGAATATACCGTTGTGCCGGAAATCGCACTGGCGAAAGTGAACAAAGCCGCACCGCTGGATAAGATCTGCCTGTTGGGTTGTGGCGTGACCACCGGCATTGGAGCGGTTTTGAATACCGCCAAAGTTGAGCCGGGCGCTACCGTTGCCGTGTTCGGCCTGGGCGGTATTGGCCTCTCCTGTATTCAGGGCGCGGTGATGGCCAAGGCCTCCCGCATTATTGCGGTCGATATCAACCCCGATAAGTGGGAGATGGCCAAGGCCTTGGGGGCGACCGATTTCGTTAACCCGAATGACATTAGTGGCACTGTGACCGAAGCTATTGTTGAGATGACCAATGGAGGTGTTGACTACTCCTTCGAGTGTATCGGTAATGTCCACGTCATGCGTGAGGCCCTTGAGTGCTGTCATATGGGCTGGGGTGTCTCGACCATTATCGGTGTGGCGGGCGCCGGCCAGGAGATCAGCACTCGTCCGTTCCAACTGGTCACCGGTCGCACCTGGAAGGGTACCGCCTTCGGTGGTGTGAAAGGGCGTACTGAACTGCCCGGTTATGTCGATCGCTACATGAACGGCGAGATCGAACTGGACTCCATGGTTACCCACACTATGCCGCTGGAAGATATCAATCGTGCTTTCGATCTGATGCACAGCGGTGAAAGCATTCGCTCCGTGATTATCTTTTGAGATTGTTGCTATGAAGCAGATTGAGAGCATTAAGGAGTTTGGCGGTTGGCTGAATCGCTACGAGCATATCTCTGAAACCTGTAAATGCACCATGACCTTCTCTGTCTATCTGCCCCCCAAGGCAGAGACCGAAAAGGTTCCCGCAGTCTACTGGCTTTCAGGGCTGACTTGCACAGATGACAATGTGCGCACCAAGGCGGGCGCGCAACGCTATGCCGCGGAGTTGGGTATTGCGTTGATTATGCCGGACACCAGTCCACGCGGTGATAACGTTGCCGATGAGCCGGCGCGTTATGACCTGGGTAAGGGGGCCGGTTTCTACATCAACGCCGTTCAGGAGCCATGGGCGCCTCACTACCAGATGTATGACTATGTCACTAAGGAGCTGCCTATTTTGGTGGAGGCAACACTGCCGGTGAAGCCAGGTTTCAAATCGATCACCGGCCACTCAATGGGGGGACACGGTGCTCTGGTCTGCGCCTTGAAAGAGGAGGGCGCCTATCGGTCGGTCTCTGCCTTTGCGCCCATCTGCCATCCCACTGTTTGTGGTTGGGGTGAGGGGTGTTTCGGTAACTATCTTGGCGATGATCGTGATGCCTGGAAGGCCTATGATGCCACCGAATTGATCAAAGGCGGGGCAGCGGAAATTCCTCTGCTGATCGATCAGGGCACCAGCGATGAATTTCTGCAGGATCAGCTCTATCCACAAGACCTGCAGGCGGTGTGCCAGGAGCGGGATTTTCCCCTTACCCTGCGCATGCAGGATGGCTATGACCATAGCTATCACTTTATAGCAACTTTTATCGGTGAGCATCTCGCTTACCATGCGAAAGCACTGGCGCGTTAGTTTAACCTCCGGAAGGTCTTTCAGTTGTGATTTGTGGTTATGAGCGACTGAAGGGCCTTCTCTTTTTAACGCCAATGTTTTGCGTTATATCTCCCGCGCTTAATTAGGGAATCTCTGATTAATTCATGGACAGTTGTCTTGCGATCAAAATATCCAACTTCTGCGTTGCAAATCTTGGCAATAGCCTGCTATTACCTGCGATTTGCGCCTTGAATTTGAATATTTTGACCTGCAATCCAATCTGTCCAGAATTAATCAGAGGTTCCTTAGAGTTAACAAGCCCTAACAACATACAGAGTGGATAGCAACTGCCAAGTTTCCACTGTGGAATGGGGCATGCCATAAACATGAGGTTATGCAATGAGCAGTATTAAAAGGTTAATGTTACTTTTGGTCGTGCTTGGTGGCGTCTGGTTTACCAGCCCGGTGATTGCCGCTGAGGTGATTGATGATTCAGCCGCGCTGAATGGCGTGACCGAAACCAAAAGTGTTTTTCTGATCGATTTTACCAACCCAAAGAAAACCGCGTTCTATCTGGATATTATTCGCGGCACTCATGCCGGGTTGGTGAGGCAGGGAGTCAAGCCCAACATGGTGCTGGTGTTTATCGGTCAGACGGTGAAATATCTCACCACTCAGCCAGATGATGAGTTGGCGCTGGAATTTGAGGATGAACTGGCTTCCATTGCCGAGTCTGTGAAAGCGCTGAACAAACTGGGGGTGCGCATGGAAGTTTGTGCCGTTGCCACTAAAGTGTTTGGTGTCGACAACGATACTATCCACCCAGGCATGGATGTTGTGGGCGATGGCTTCATTTCGTTAATTGGCTGGCAGACGCAGGGCCATAAGCTGGTGCCGATATTCTAAGCTGGATAGCTTATTGAGTGGGTTAATAGTTCACAGCCGGCAGCAGAAATTCCAATTCTCTCGGCAGGGATGGTTGGTTTGCTTGGGTTGATGTTGCTATGGATGGCTTGGGGGCAAGGTGCTCCGTCAAGCACCCGGTATGAACTGACCAGGACCATTTGCTGGATTGCGGATAGCGAGAAACAGGCCACCGGAGGGTGGCCTCTGTTTGTCTGTAGCTGTTCAGAAACTGATAGATCTCTGTTACCCTCAAACCTCAATTTTTATACGAAAAAATGCTGGAGTGCCTCCCCAAACACGGGGCCCAGCCATAAAAAGGACTTGTAGTGATGCCGACTCTATCCCGGGCTCTTCCGGTTAACCCGCTTGTTACCCTACTTCTCTCTTTCTTGATTGCGTTTTCGGCACTGGCCGATCAGAGGAAATCCGTATCCGGTTTAAAGCTGCCGGACGGTGCGCTCTATCAGGGAGAAACGCTGAATGGCCTGTTACACGGTAGTGGGCGACTTGCCTGGAGCAATGGCGACAAGTATGAAGGGCAGTTCAAGGACGGTTTCATGCATGGAGACGGGGTGATGCAGTATGCAAGCGGTGACCGCTATAAAGGGGAGTTTAAACTCGGTTACCAAACCGGCCTGGGGCGCTGGGATGGCCCTGTCGGACAGTATTATGTTGGTGAGTTTCTTCAGAGCTATTTTGATGGCAAAGGAGAATTGCATTATGAAGATGGGAGTTCTTATAAGGGGGATTTCAAGCTAGGTAAGCTGCATGGCCTGGGTGTTCTCAAAGATGAATATGGCAATACCTATAGCGGTGAGTTTGTGAATGACAAATTCACCGGCCAGGGAAAGCTCCGCGATGTAGAGGGTAATACCTACACAGGTGGCTTCAAGAACTGGGAGTTCAGCGGTGCAGGGGAGTATGTCACTGTGGCGGGCGATACCTACCGGGGAGCATTTGTTGACGGGGTACTGACTGGTAAAGGCACGCACCTGCGCAGCAATGGTGACCGCTATGAAGGTGAGATGCAGAATTGGTCATATCACGGTAAGGGTGAGATGTTCTATAAATCGGGAGATCACTACTCAGGCGGGTTTGAATACGGCGCCCCGAATGGCGAAGGGGTGATGACCTATAAAGAGCCCCGGGATGGTGTTAGCCGTCTCTCCGGGGAGTGGGACTACGGTCAGTTCGTGCCGGCCAGGAAGAAGCGCCGTGCGGAAACAGCGAAGGTCGTTGAAAGCGTACTCTATAACCAGAACGATCTGCTCCAAACCCAGTTTGAGAATATTGCGTCAGGCGCGAATGAGAGCATTGATATGTACTTTCTGGGCGTGGGTGGTTATGGCAGACAGGATGTTTTTCGAAAAGAGGTCGATACCATTAAAGCCCTTTTTGATGAGCACTTTGGCACCCAATATCGCGCGCTACGGCTGATCAACAATAAGGGAACGTCTGATCAGTACCCGCTGGCAACCCTGACCAGTATTAAACAGGCGCTGCAACAGCTTGAACAGAAGATGAATGTTGAAGAGGATATTCTCTTCCTCTATCTCACCAGTCATGGCAGCAAAGAGCATGAGCTGGCCCTCACCATGAATGGCCTGACGCTGGCCAACCTTAGCGCTGAAGGGCTGGCGGGAATGCTGAATAAGACAAGCATTAAATGGAAAGTGGTTGTGGTGTCGGCCTGCTACTCCGGTGGTTTTGTTGAGCCCCTAAAAGGGGAGAATACACTGGTTATGACGGCATCCGCCAAGGATAAGAAGTCCTTCGGCTGTTCAGACGAGAATGAGATGACTGATTTTGCCAAAGCATATTTTCAAAAGGCCCTGCCCAATGCCGGCAGCTTTGAAGAGGCGTTCGAGGTGGCGACTGCTCTGATTGAGGAAGATGAGAAAGAGCAGAAGATCAAAGAGCACTCACGGCCTCAAATAGCCATGGGCAGTGAGATCCGGCAGCACTTGAAAAGTTGGCGTTTAGGGATTGAAAGTCAGTTAACGCAGCAGGCGAGCCTGTCACATTAACAAGGTTTTTTCCGATAGATGTAAAAAAGGCCACACTCAGGTGGCCTTTTTTATTGGGTAGTATGGCCTATCAAGCCAAACGATCATCCGCCACATGATAACGGGGATCTTCCATCATATTGACCTCAACCAGATCGCCGGCTTTTACCAGCAGATTCTGGCACTCCTGACTGAGGTGTTTGATGTGTAGGCGTTTCTCGGCGCGGGTATAGCGCTCCGCCAGGGAGTCGATAGCCTCTAATCCTGAGTGGTCATAGACGCGCGCGTTGGCGAAATCGACCATCACCTCATCGGGGTCATTCTTGGGGTCGAACAGGTCAGCAAAGTTCTGTACAGAGCCGAAGAAGAGCGGTCCGGTCAGTTCATAGTGCTTAATGCCATATTTGTCGATGTAGGTCTTGGCGCTGATATGTTTGGCGTGCTCCCAGGCAAATACCAGGGCGGAGACAATCACGCCTACGATGACGGCGATTGCCAGATCGGTCAGTACGGTAACGACCATCACCAGAATGCCGACGAAGGTATCAGCCAGCGGAATCTTACCGACCATGCGGAAGCTGGCCCACTCGAAGGTGCCGAGCACTACAATGAACATCACACCGACCAGTGCGGCTACCGGAATCATCTCGATCAGGCTGGAGCCGAACAGGATGAAGGCGAGCAAGAACAACGCCGCGGAAATGCCCGAGAGACGGCCGCGTCCTCCTGAGTTGATGTTGATCATGCTCTGCCCAATCATGGCGCAGCCACCCATGCCGCCGAACAGACCATTGGTCATGTTGGCCACACCCTGTCCGACGCACTCTTTGTTGCCGCGGCCACGGGTCTCGGTCAACTCATCGATCAGGCTCAGGGTCAGCAGCGATTCAATCAGACCAACCGCTGCGAGAATGACGGCGTAAGGAACAATGATATAGAGCGTCTCGAAGGTGAGTGGCACACTGGGAATATGGAAAGATGGAAGCCCCCCGGCGATGGTCGCTTCAATATTGCCCGTCATATCGACCAGCACATCTTGTACGGTGCGCGCATCCAGCCCTGAGTAGGTAGCGATCAATGTTACGCTGACAATAGCGGCCAGTGATGCCGGAATCATGCTGGTGAGCTTAGGCAGGTAGTGGATGATCAGCATGGTCAAGGCTACTAAACCGAGCATTACCATTAGAGGTTGACCGCTCATCCAGTCGAGATTACCTGCGGCGTCCGGCACCTGAAACTGCTTGAGCTGAGCGAGGAAGATGACGATAGCGAGTCCATTCACAAAGCCGAGCATCACGGGATAGGGCACTAAGCGAATGAATTTGCCAAGACGAAGCACGCCGGCAAGGATCTGAATCAACCCGGCCAGCAGTACCGCAGCGAACAGATACTCAACACCGTGCTGGGCAACCAGCGAGACCATGACCACAGCCATGGCGCCGGTAGCGCCGGAGATCATGCCGGGGCGGCCGCCAATGGTTGCAGTGATAATGCCCATCATGAAGGCAGCGTAGAGACCGACCAGGGGCTCAACTCCCGCCACAAAGGCGAAGGCGACGGCTTCGGGGACGAGAGCCAGGGCGACGGTCAAACCTGAGAGTACATCATTCTTGATGCACTGTTTGCCGGGACAAGTGAGATCAAACATCGGATACCTTACGAGAGGGTGCAAAAAAGCGGGCCATAATATCAGAAAATTATTATATATTCATGATTGGTCCTCGCCCTGTTTCCGAGGATTAGCCGTGCCTGTCTCAGAGTAGTCTGTCTTGAAAATAGAATGAATGTTCATTATATTCGAGTAAAGCTGTGATAA
>JAKSCN010000654.1 GCA_022360595.1 Chromatiales bacterium | reverse complement strand
TATCCCGGCATTCGTTGAAGCGTTGTTCGTCTCTGACTCGAGGCATGATGGAAATAATAGACCAGTCTATTATTAATTGCAAGTATTTTTTCAGGTCTTCCGCAGGTCAGTATATTCGGGGCTTTGGTGGAACTCAGGCCCAGCGCAGGTATAGCTCTCCGTCGCCTGCGAGGTAACGGATCACATCCACCGCATCAATCAACAGAGAGATGCCGGCCACTATCAGGTAGACATGGATGTACTTGCCGAACCAGGTGTCGGTGCCGATTTTCTTGCGGCGCCACAACACGTATGCGTATACCGGCGTCCAGCCGATCAAGTGACCGAGACCCAGCAGGCGCACATAACCTACCTGGGCGTACAGCCATTCCATGATGGCCCCAGCCACAAACAGGCTGGCCAATATGGCAAGGCATTCTGGGCGCAGCTTCCAGCCACCTTCGCTGCGACCGACGACGAAAAACACCGAAGCGATCAGGCTCAGGCCTAACAACATTACCCAGGCTTGCAGCCACAGCGGCTCGGTCTGAATGGCTTCGAACAGGGAAGGGGGGATTTGGTTGTTCATCAGCGACTCTCCTTAAAGCAACTGACCGGGCGACTGGTAAAAGCATTCGCCCCCAACAGAGAAGTAAAAAAAAGGGCCGCAATGCGACCCTTCTTGCGATAGCTGCGGCCGGATTTAGAAGATTGCCACCAGACAACCTTTTGAGTCGGGCACGTTGTCCATATCGACAGTGCCGCCGGCGAGCACGGTGTTCAGGGCATCCTTCAGGTAATGCTCCCGGGCCTCGTTGCGCTGAGTCTCGTAACCCAGCTGATCATTGATGGGGCCGCGGTACAACACGTCCCTGGTGCGGGGATCAACGATGAAGACTTCCGCCGTGCGCTCCACCCCCAGTGCCTTGGCCAGCAACTGGTCCTGGTCTTTCATGATTGGGAAGTCGATGCCGAATTCATCTGCTTCCTTGGCGATGCGCTTGAGATCATCCTGTATGTTGGAGTTGAACATGGTGAAGGCGATGTTCTTCTCCGCATACTCCTCCCGTATCGCTCTGAAATTTGGCACGGCGATGCGGGCGATGGGACAACCCACGCCCTGTACATAAAACACTACGTACTCGTAATCCTTGTAGGTCTCCAGGGTATGTACCTGGCCGTTGTTATCCGTCAGTTCGAATTCCGGTATGGAACGCAACCAGTCATCGGCCAGCGCCGCAGTAGCAGGCAGTGCCACCGCACAGGAAATAATGATTCTAAGTAACAACTTCATCATTTCTGACCACTCTCCTGTATTTACGATTGATCGACTAATTCAATGCAGGGGTTCAGGCTTGCAGTCAATGACCTGGTAAGCACCATAACCCTTGCAAAAGTGGGGATAATCCTAACAACAATCATCTTCAGTGCACAGCCGGGAGCGACCTTTTGTCACAGTTTATTGCAGCACCTGGATGCCGCTGCAAGGGGCCGCTGTCAACCGGTTCCAACCCAGAAAAATCTATTTAATATCAAAAGGATAAAGTTGCCCGATCCGCACTTCGAATTCAGTTACTAAAAACAGCGATCAAGACGCCCCGGGCTGTTACGACAGCCCTCGCTTGCTTCTGTTACGGGCTCAGGCAATCGAAAATTAAGCCCCAAACACGTATATTCACCATTTCCTCTGTAAAGAATCTAACTATGTCTGCCAAGCCGTCCTCTTCCATCGCCAGGACTTATAGCAATCTTGTGTTCGACAAACCCGGGCTGGTAATCACGCTGATCCTGTTGCTGGTGGCATTCTTTGCCTGGTATGCACAGTATTTTCGCCTCGATGCTTCAGCGGATTCCCTGCTTTTGGAAAACGATCCCGATCTGGAATTTTCCCGCGAGGTGAATAACCGTTATGGCCTGCGCGAGTCGGTTATAGTGGCCTATACCCCCGAAGGCGACCTGTTCAGTGAACCGGTGTTGCAACGCCTGGGCCAACTGCGCGAGGAGTTGCTCACCATCGACCGGGTGCAGTCGGTGGACAGCATCATGAATGTACCCGTGTTTGGCGACACGCCGCTCACCGGTATCTCCGAGAATTATCTGACCATTCTTGATGAAGGGGTGGACATGACCGCCGCCCGGGAAGAGATCATGTCCAGCCCGGTGTTCAGCAATGCCCTGCTGAGCCCCGATGGGCTAACCGCCGGCCTGCAAGTGAGCTTTGTCATCGACCAGACTGCGCGCGGCCTGGTCAATCGCCGCACCGAACTCCGAAACCTGGAGCGGGAAGGGGAGCTCACCGCGGAACTGGCGGTCGAACTTGCCGAGGTGGAAGCGGCCTATGCCGAGCACAGTGTGCTCGCCGGTGACCGCCAGCATGAAATCATCGGAGAAATACGGGCGACCCTGGATCGCTATCGCGACGATGCCCAGATCTATCTCGGCGGGGCTCCCATGATCGCCGATGACCTGGTCACATTTGTCCAGGCTGATCTGAGAAGTTTCAGCTTTGCTGTCGTGTTGTTAATCATCGTCGCCCTGGGATTGATCTTCCGTCGTCCGCGCTGGGTGGCCATGCCTCTGCTTTGTTGCGCCGTGGCCGGGACTATCATGGTGGGAGTACTGGGCCTGATGGACTGGCGCGTCACCGTAGTGTCGTCTAATTTCATTTCCCTGCTGCTAATCATCACCATTTCCCTCACCGTGCACTTAATGGTGCGCTATCGGCAACTGCGGGCCACCCGCCATTATTCCAATCACGCCAAGTTGCTGCGTCATGCGGTGTTGAGCATGTATCGGCCCTGCCTGTATACGGCGCTCACCACGGCAGTAGCATTTGGTTCTCTCCTGGTCAGCGGCATTCTGCCGATCATTACCTTCGGCTGGATGATGATGATGGGCGTGGCTACCGCGCTCATCGTGGCCTTCACCATGTTTCCCGCGGTAATGAGCAGTCTCAGGATAGACAGCAGTAACTTTTCCAACGATATGAAACTAAACCTGACCGGTGGCCTGGCGAAACTAACCGACAGACTGCGCGGTAATGTGCTCATCATC
>JAKSCN010000306.1 GCA_022360595.1 Chromatiales bacterium | reverse complement strand
GCTGGTGATGGGACCACCCGACTCCAGGTCGATCGGTTGGTTGATCAGTGAAGCCGGCGGCGGCGAGGCGTTGTCGGAGATCACATGGCGGGCATCGTGGGGAAAGACCACCAGATCACCGGCACTCAGCAGACGCGGTTCATCCGTATCATCGGTGTGCAGCCACCCCTCCCCCCGGCCAATCAGATGAAAAGGCACCTTGCGGTGGCCCGAGGTATCCACGGCCCAGGTACCGCAGAAATCGGCATGCACATATACACCCGCCTGCAGTCGCAACCGCTGCAGGATCGAGGTCAGGGCATCATTCGGCTGCTTATCCATGAATTGGACTATTGGCTATGTTTTACCGATTTTCAAGCATGGATAGTATCCGACTATGACCTTATAACTAGTCTCCAATGCAAAAACTTATGGAGACACAACCATGCCATACATTGAAATCTATACCAAAGACTGGTGCCCCTACTGTGATCGCGCCAAAGCATTACTGCAGTCAAAAGGTCTCGCTTACGAGGAGATCGATGTGACTGAGAGCATCGAGCGCGAGCAGGAGATGATCCAGCGCTCACAGCGGCGCAGCGTCCCGCAGATCTTCATCAACGGCGCCTCTGTAGGCGGCTCGGATGATCTAGCGGCACTGAACGCCAGCGGTGAGCTCGATCGGATGATCGGCGCTGGTCAACCCAATGACATGGCGCCCAAGGAGGTCGACAACCACTTCCCGCTGGTCATTGTGGGTTCAGGCCCCGCCGGCTATACCGCAGCAATCTACGCGGCGCGCGCCAACCTGAAGCCGGTCGTTATCACCGGTCTGGAACAAGGTGGGCAGTTGACCACCACGACCGACGTCGAGAACTGGCCGGGTGGCGAGCACGAACTGCAAGGTCCGGCTTTGATGGAGCGGATGCGTGAACACGCCGAACGTTTCGATACCGAGATCATTTTTGATCACATCCAGAGCGTCGACTTAAGCCAGCGGCCGTTTCTTCTCGAAGGCGATGCCAGCGTCTACACAGCCGACGCCCTGATCATCGTCACCGGTGCCTCGGCGCAGTACCTGGGTCTAGAGTCAGAGACTCAGTTCAAAGGACGCGGTGTATCGGCGTGTGCCACCTGTGACGGCTTTTTCTACAAAGACCAGCCGGTAGCGGTGGTCGGCGGTGGCAATACGGCGGTCGAAGAGGCGCTGTATCTCGCCAATATCGCTTCACACGTCACGCTGGTACATCGACGCGACACACTACGTGCGGAAAAGATTCTGCAAGAGCGTCTCTTTGCACAGGTCGAAGCCGGCCGGGTCCATATCGAATGGAATCAGGAGGTCGATGAAGTACTGGGCGACGCTGAAGGCGTGACAGGCGTACGTCTGCGTCACGTCTCTGAAGAGACGACCAAAGAGCTGTCCGTGAAGGGCGCCTTTATCGCCATCGGCCATCAACCCAACACGGGCATGTTCAAAGACCAGCTTGAAATGGATAACGGCTATCTCGTCGTCCAGGCGGGTCGCAACGGAAATGCCACGGCAACCAGTGTACCTGGGGTATTTGCAGCCGGCGATGTTACCGATTCCGTCTATCGCCAGGCCATCACCTCCGCCGGCACCGGCGCCATGGCCGCCCTGGATGCGGAACGGTATCTGGCTGACCTTGAACAGGAACAGACGAACCCGTCCGCACATACTGCTGAACAAGTTTTTGACCTTGCTATTTAGGAGATCAAACCATGAAACAGGTGATCAATCTAACCCAAACAAACTTTGAACAGACCTTATCTGAACACGATACCGTTCTGGTGGATTTCTGGGCACCCTGGTGCGCCCCGTGTAAATTCTTTGCACCGATCTACGAAGCGGCGGCGGAACGACACCCCGATGTGGTCTTCGCCAAAGTCAATGTAGACGAAGAGCCCGAACTCCTCACCAAACACCAGATCCGTGCAATACCGACCCTCAAAGTCTTTCGTGACGGAGAAGAGGTCGAAAGAAAAACCGGCGCAATCCCGGCAACACAACTGGATGAAGTAATCGCCAAAGCAGCAAATGGTTAGGCAATTACTAAGCACAAGGAAATCATGGGTACAAATGAAGGCTAAGTATCCCCACCATGCAAATTTGCACAGCCAGCCCCCTCTCCCCATGTGGGGAGAGGGTTGGGGTGGGTACAAACCGGTAACATGGTTTACAAAATAGACCGGGTACATCGTTTACAGGTATTTAAGCATAGGTTAGGAGGATTGGCCTATGCCCTGGAAACACGAGACCCCAATGGATCAACGCATTAAGCTGGTTGGTGAATGGTTAAGCGGTAATTACAGCAAGACAGCCCTATCGAAACGATTTGGAGTCAGCCGAGTGACAGTCAACAAGTGGCTCAGCCGATATGAGGAGGCCGGGCTGAGGGGGCTGGAAGAGCGCAGCCGGGCCCCAAAGAGTTGCCCCCACCAAACACATAAAGCCGTTGCCACAAAGTTGATTGAAGCGAAACTGCAACACATGGATTGGGGACCAAAGAAATTGGTGTGCTACTTGTCCACCAAGTGGCCTCAAATACAGTGGCCTGCCCCCAGTACCGCAGGTGAGATTCTGCGCCGCCAGGGTTTAGTCAGAGCGAAGTCACGGCGCAGCAGGACACCGCCATATGGCCAGCCGTTTCGTGACTGCGAGGCCCCCAATCAGGTCTGGAGTGTGGACTATAAAGGGCAGTTTAAGACCGGGGATGGGTGTTGGTGCTACCCCCTGACCGTGACGGACAATGCCAGCCGCTACCTGTTGCTGTGCCGAGGCTTGCACCGTCCACGATTGCAGGAAACACAGCCCTGGTTCGAGTGGGTATTTCGGGAATACGGTTTGCCTAATGCCATCCGCAGTGATAACGGCTCACCCTTTGCCTCGGTGGGACTGGGTGGGCTGTCAGCCCTGTCTGTCTGGTGGATCAAGCTGGGGATTGTGCCTGAGCGTATTAAGCCAGGCCGACCAGATCAAAACGGGCGGCACGAGCGTATGCATCGTTCTCTGAAAGCAGCAACGTTAAAACCACCGGCTCAAGACTTACATCAGCAGCAAGCAGTATTTAACGCTTTTCGACAGGAGTTTAATACTGAGCGCCCGCATGAAGCCCTGCAGATGGAGACACCGGCATCACGATACTATGCCTCTTTGAGGAGCTATCCGGAAACCTTGCCTGAGATCGACTATGGAGATGACTTCGAGGTAAGGCGGGTTCGCAGCAATGGAGAGATCAAATGGCAAGGACAACGGCTGTATGTCTCAGAGGCGCTTGTCGGGGAGTGGGTAGGACTCAAAGAGACAGACAGCAATCAATGGGAGCTATATTTTAGCTCCCATCATATTGGTAATTTGAATCCAAAGAACAAGCGCTTTGAAACGCCAAAAGTGTAAATGATGTACCCGGTTTAAAATGTAAAGGATGTTCCGGTTGCACAGTGAGGGGAATCAAAACGATATTCGAGCTTTTTAAATATCAAGCCAATGCAGTCTGTTTAAGAACCACATACAACAAAGATATCAACATACTCAAAGGACAATATAGTCGGACCACCAACTAATTTTCACGACACCCCATCCCTAACACAACGGCTATAGTTATAAATTCTCACCTCATCACGCTGGCCACCCATACCACTACTATAACGCTCCGGACTGCCCCGCTTAGGATCACTGCGTTGCGCCCCTGCACCGTGCACATCCACACCATCCACCGACGTACACTT
>JAKSCN010000165.1 GCA_022360595.1 Chromatiales bacterium | reverse complement strand
TTACGTCTTTTGCGTCCCATGTTGTGCTCAGTTTTCTCTCTTTCAATAGGTAACACCGGCTCAATAGCCGGTGTTATAGGTTGCCTGTGTTATAGATTATTAGCGCAGCTCTACAGGAGTTCTATTTCTGTAGCCATTGCCCTTTGCTGTTTTGATACCACCAGCCTCCCGTGGCCTTTTCTATCCAGGTTTTTGCAAAGACAGCGCGCACTCGTCCTTCCCACTCGGGACGACCATTAGCATCGGCAATTGCTTGGTAGAGGGCATTTCTGTCGCGATTTTCCTCTTTCAGCAGATTATTGACCCGGGCTTTGTTTTTCAGACCCACCGCTTTTGAGTCACGGACAGCCACCAAAGCGTTCTTGGTAAAACCGATTGCACCGTTGCTGTAGAAAGGGGCCAATGAACCATGTCTAGCCTTCATTCGAGCCTGAATTTTTCTAATGGCCGGAGTGTTAACGGTAAAGTCCGGCTCGGCCGCGTGGGCGGTTGGTACGATAAAATTCAGAATCTGCTCGCCGATGGAGATGTGTCTGTCTGAATCGAGGCTGGCCCCTTTATCTTTTTGGGGCGTCTCTTTCGGGGTTTCCGTCTCTTTACCGAGAATATCATCAACGATACGTTCAGCGGCTTGCTCTGCCTGGGCTGCCGGGAAATAGATGTTGATAGTCACGCAGGCGGCGAGAAATAGGAGGGTTGCCAATACGCCGCTGTATTTAATTACTTTCATCTACCAATTCCTCATCTGTTCTATTTATTCGATCCGGGGAGCTTCTTGCCCCGTAGCAATCTCTTTCAGTCTTCCAACTAGAACAATCCAATCTATTGTTCGATTGAATCCCATAATATCGATCCGGGGCAGGCCACCGCCTTTCACCAGATAGTAGCCATTTTTGCCATTATTGACGCCTCCCATCTGGCAAATGCCATTCTCAAGGCGGCAGCGTATGCCGAGTTTGGAGTAGCCAAACGTTTCAAAAAAACGTAGGAAGCCTCTTGAGGCAGCACCGGACAAGCCTCTGCCCCCCAGATTTGAGATGTTATCTACCGCTTTCTGGCTGATTCTGCGTCGGCTTCTATCGTTCTCCGGCGTGGCAAACCAGGCATCGAATGAAACCGGCTCCCAAGCCTCCAGCCTTAGCTGGTCGATCTCGCCATCCAATTTTCCGGTGATTTTACCAAAGGAGAATGTCTCGGTCAGTGTTTCCAGGTCCAAACCTTTGAGTTCGATATCCGCTTGCAGTACCGGTAAGACATCGAGCAGATCATCAAGTTGCAGGTTCTTGATCCGTACATTGCCGCCAAACAGTTTGATCAGCGCGATACCGCCAATGTGGAGATTTCCAGCCTCATAGGTGATGTTGGGAATCATGCCGGATAGCTGACCAGAGAGTTCAGGCAGGCCGAGCGCAACCGATAGTTGGCGCATGTTGATAGGGGCTAAATAGCCCGAGAATTGAATTTCCGGGTCCTCTCCACTCCAGTCAACCTGGAGTATTTCAGCTTGCAGATGACCATCCAATATCGGCAGTGAAGTCGGTTGTTGGAGGACAGCTTGAGCGCCACTCAGCAGGAGTTGAAGCTGGGTATTGCCCAGGGTGACACCGTTGTAGAGTGCTCCGCCCTCCCAGCTCAAGGTACTGGGGTTAGACGGGTTGCCTTTACTCCAGTTGATATCCCCTGTGCCGCCCTGCAGAGAGAGAAGATTGTTAGAGAGCGATGAGAGTTCAATACCCAGATCGGATAGCACCATCTTAATCTGTTGTGGCTCACCCTTCTTGACGGTGAAGGCAAATTCTCCTCGCCCTTTTGATAAGGTGAATCCCTCCCAGGAGGTGCCGGCCAATACCGGCTGAAAATACTCAGTAAACAGTTTGCTCAGATCAACCGGTTTTGTCTCTAGTTTGAGGGCTGATAGCGGTTCATCACTCTGGGGTTTAATAACGCCCGAAGCCCTAAACCTCAGTAGATTTTTATGGGTGAAATCGAACTGCTGCAGCGTTATCGCAGTGTCATCGCCTTTTAGGCTGGCCTGGGCGGTAATGGCTCCTAGCTCTGTCCCCAGGTATAGTGCCGGTGTCAATGCCGCGCCACTCTTAATAGAGAGCCTGTGCGTGCTCTGCCACTGAGCAGGGTTGTAGTCGACCTTTCCTTTCCAACTGCCGGCCAGCTCTTCGGCAAAAACGGAGCCCGCTGGATCTGCAAACTGGAGTGCTGAGAAATTGATCGCCCAGTCACTCGTTTGCAGCCCCGTGAGATCACCTTTTAAATCCAGGTTGAGCCCCATTGAACCCATCGCACTCCAGGCACTAAGCGTCTCTTTGAATTGGGGTGCTATTTGAGCAAGGCGCTCTATTCTCTGCTTTGGGCTCTTTATCGAGGCCTCCCAGCGTTGGTTGTTGAACTGCAAGGCAAGATCCATATCACCCGACTTAAGTGGGATATCATCTGCTTTTACATCAATAAGTTGTTGCCCAAATTTCCAGTTAAATGTGAGCGCAAAGGTTTCCTGCTTGAAGGCCAGATAGTCAATCAACCCTTGTCCGTCCTGGCAAGTCACCTGTTGCGCTAGCAACTGACCCTTTAGGCAGTGAATCGAGAGCTCATTGATAGGGGCAGGCAGTGTGGGGTGAGTGATCTCTTTAGCCGTTAGGGAGAAGCGGCCTGGTTCGGCGAGATTGATCGCCAGCTTGATATCGCTGCTGCTCCAGTCTGCGCTACTCAGTCGTCCCAGGCTGAATTCAATACTCTTGACGGCAAAAACAGGATTGGCGCAACCGAGTAGCGCCAGAAAGGCCAGCGCTACTCTTAACAAGGAAAAAATATCAGGTAGGGAAGACACCGGTTGAAAGATATCGGTCTCCTCGGTCACAGATGATGGCGACAATGACGGCGTTCTCCACCTCGTCAGAGAGTCTCAGCGCCGCGGCAACCGCACCACCCGATGAGATGCCGGAGAAGATGCCCTCCTCCGCCGCCAGTCGACGGGTCATCTCCTCAGCCTCTTCCTGCGTCACATCCATTTGCCGGTCCACTCGTAGCGGGTCGTAAATTTTGGGTAGATACTCCTCCGGCCAGCGACGGATGCCCGGAATGCTGGCCCCGTCACACGGCTGTACACCGATAATGGTGATACCCTGATTTTTCCCCTTCAGGAATCGGGATACTCCCATAATGGTGCCGGTAGTGCCCATAGAGCTGACAAAATGGGTAATACTGCCTTGAGTCGCCTGCCAGATCTCAAGCCCGGTGGCTTCATAGTGGGCCAGTGGGTTATCGGGATTGGCAAACTGATCGAGCACTTTTCCCTTGCCTTCCCGCTCCATCTGCTCGGCCAGATCACGGGCGCCTTCCATACCCTCCTCTTGGGTGACAAGGATAAGATCCGCACCGTAGGCTTTCATCGATGCTCTACGCTCAACACTCAGGTTATCCGGCATGATCAGCACCATGCGGTATCCCTTGATCGCCGCCGCCATCGCCAGCGCGATACCGGTGTTGCCACTGGTTGCTTCGATCAGGGTGTCCCCGGGTTTGATATCGCCGCGCTGCTCGGCGTGCTGAATCATGCTCAGCGCGGGCCGGTCTTTGACTGAACCGGCAGGATTATTGCCTTCCAGTTTGACCAAAACTGTATTGCTGGTCTCTCCGGGCAGGCGCTGCAGCCTCACGAGCGGTGTATTACCGACAAATTGTTCAATGGTTGGATAATTCATAACAGCCGAGTTTACTGAAACTTGCGAGGAAAAACGATGCTAACATGTTAAACTTTCTGACCCTACTGAGGTTTTGTAGGTTCCGAAGTCTGTGAGCAGCTGCACAATAAGAACATTATCATTACACAGATGGCAGATACGTACGCGTGTCAACATAAGCATGCAATCCTGACCACCTATAATGAGAATTCATCACACTTGCTAAACAGAGAGCAGATTGAGTTTGCCTAATGAGCGGTTCCAGGAAATTTTCTCGTATCAAGATTAAGGCCCTTTTCCTCGGCGTATTTCCTGCCGCCGTGCTTGCGATTGTTCTCTCTGTCTATGTCATCGCCTCTCAACTGGATAATCTGGAGAAGCTGTTCAACGAACGCGGAAATTCCATCGCCAAGGAGACCGCCGCACTCAGTATGACCAGTCTGGTCGATAAGGATAAGGCTACACTTGAGGCGAGTCTCCAACAGATTTTACAGCGCCACGACGTGGTCTCTATCAGCGTCAAGGATCTTTATCAGAGAACGTTTGTCAGCGTAGAGTCTTCGGAGTTTGCCGAACACCCAATTAATGAACCGGATAACTACCGCACCTTTAAAGCCACCGTGTTCAACCACGGTTATGCCGGCCAACTTTTAGCGCCCGAGTATAATCCTCAGAACAGTGTGCAGTTGGGCCAGGCGTTAGGGACTGTCTATATCGTTCTCAGTACTCAGCAGCTAAAAAATCTTGAAATTGACGCCTATCGGACAAGCCTCGGCTTTCTTCTGTTAGGACTTATCATCACCGCTTTGATCGCATTAGTGACAAGCCGGGCCATCACCCGACCGATCTCTCAGTTGACTCAGGCCGTAATTCGCATGAAACACGGCGACCTGTCCTCACAGGTTCCTGAAGTATCGAAAGGTGAGCTGCGCAGTCTTGAAGAGGGTTTTAACGCCATGGCCAAGGAGCTGAAGCATGCGCAATCCTCACTGCAGCAGCAAGTTGAACAGGCTACCGCTGATTTAACCCAGACCATGGAAGCGATCGAGATTCAGAATGTGGAACTGGACCTCGCGAAAAAACGCGCTATTAAAGCAAACAAGGCGAAGTCTGAATTTCTGGCCAACATGAGCCATGAAATTCGTACCCCCTTGAACGGCATTATCGGTTTCTCAAAAGTTCTGAAGCAGTCTGATCTTAATCCTGATCAACTGGAATATACCTCCATGATTGAGAAATCGGCGACTGAACTGCTGAAAATTATCAACGGTATTCTGGACTACTCCGAATTGGAGTATGGCAAGATAGAGCCTCAAAACGCCCCCTTTAATGTGGTTCAATGCTTTGAGGAGCCGGTCATTCTTTTGGCCCCTGCCGCGCATGAGAAAGGGATAGAGCTGACACTGCTTGTCTTTTCCGATGTACCTGATACCTTAATCGGCGACGAGTCACGCATTCGCCAGATTCTGGTCAATCTGCTGGGTAATGCAATCAAGTTCACCCACGGTGGCGAGATTATCGTTCGAGTGATGCTGGAAGAGGAGTCACCTGAGGATTGCCTGATTATCTTTTCCGTCTCCGATACCGGTATTGGCCTGAAAAGCAGTGTCCGGGAGAATCTTTTTACCACCTTCCATAAAAGCCACAATGATCAGGATAAGATCTATGAAGGCAGTGGCTTGGGCCTGAGTATTTGCCGCAAGTTGGCAGAGACCATGAAAGGTCGGATTCAAGTGGAGAGTGTCGAAGGTGAAGGCGCCTGTTTCAAGGTCGAGTTACGTTTGCGCAAAAGCGGAAAGAACCCTTTAGGCGATAACCAACCTCTATTGGAAAGTTTTTCGGCGGCAATTTTTGACAACCATTCAGCTTCGCGCAACGCGATAATGCACAGCTTAAACCAAGCGGGGATGGCCTGTAGTGTTTATGAGTCGGATAAACTCTGCGTCACTGATGTTGATAGCGACATTGTCATTCTCGGTTTGACTGCGTCTGAGCTGAAAAACAGCAGTCAGCTTATCACATTTAAAAACCACATAGCGGCGAGCCAGACACCTGTTTTAGTGCTTGTCAGTACCTCCGAGCACGCAACGTTGAGTGACTTTGAACAGGCAGGCGCAACCAAAAGCTTATCCAAGCCCATTAAGCAGCAGACACTCATTCAAACTGTAGAGAGCATTCTTACCTGCAATCCCACAGCGGCCAAACGCATTCCACAATTTACACCGCCTTCTTTGGATCAATTCAATATCCTGGTCGCCGATGACAATCCCATAAATCTCAAGTTAATGGAGACGCTACTCATACAGAACCAGGCCACGGTATTCTCTGCAACCAATGGCCAAGAGGTGGTGGACATTTTTCAGGACCATGCCATTGACCTGGTACTTTTGGATGTCCATATGCCTGTCATGGATGGCAAGCAGGCGATCAATATCATTAGAAATGGCGATACCAACAGCAGTGTGCCTATCATCGCGATTACTGCCGATCTGGTGCCTGAGCATCGGGATGATGTGTTAAACACGGGTGTGAATGCCTACCTGATCAAGCCTGTAGAAGAGATTGAACTATGGGAAATCATTTGTGACCTGCTCAATATCGAGTGTCGGCAACTGACATACCCAGGTAATCAGGTCGCCGCACCACCCCCTAAATCAAACGTCAGTTTCGATATCAGAAACCGTGAGGTCGCTATCAATGCGGCGGGTGGCAACACAGACCTTGCAGAGGAGCTATTTCAGCAGTTTTTGACTGAACTGGTGGCTGCCAAGGATGAAATTCACCGCTATAGTGATAATCAGGAATGGCAAGCGCTCTACGACAAAATACATCAGTTGCATGGCGCCTCATCCGTCTGCGGAACACTCAAGCTGAGTAGCGCCCTCTCCGATTTGGAGAATAAGTTGCTGATGGCCGCTTATCACGACATCAGCAATGATATAGCCTTGGTTATCGAACGCTCCCAGCAGATTATCGACGCCTACACAGCTACCGAGGAAACCCTCCCTGCTCAGCGCACAGTGTCAGGCGACAGGCAGTCCACACACTAACTTCTTCATATCCGCAACAGCTCTCTCCAGCCCGGAGAAAACAGCCCTGGAGATGATAGAGTGACCTATATTCAGTTCTCTGATTTCATCGATCTCCGCAATAGCCCGCACGTTGTGATAGTCTAGGCCGTGCCCGGCATTGACATGCAGCCCACAACTGGCCGCATAGGCGACCGACTCACGAATAATCACTAACTCTTTAGCCATCTCTTCGGGTGTTTCAGCTTCAGCATATTGACCCGTATGTATTTCAATAACCGGCGCGCCTATCTGACAGGCCGCATCGATCTGAGCTTTGTCCGCATCGATAAACAGAGATACCCTGATCCCCACAGAAGATAACGCCGCACAATAGTCGCGCAGATAGTCGATATTTCCAGCCGCATCGAGACCACCTTCGGTGGTGAGCTCCTCTCTCTTCTCCGGGACAATGCAGCAATCATGCGGGACCGTCTGTTTGGCAATATCAAGCATTTCAGCGGTGGCGGCCATCTCCAGGTTCAGTCTGGATTGCACACAGTCACGAATGAGTTGGACATCCCTATCCTGAATATGGCGTCGATCTTCGCGTAGATGGATCGTTATCGCATCTGCGCCCGCGTGCTCGGCAACCAGCGCTGCCTGTACGGGCTCCGGATAGCGTGTACCGCGTTGCTGGCGTAAAGTCGCAACATGATCAATATTTACACCCAACAGGACATCTCTTGAAAAACTCATGATTGCACTCTCATTAAAACTTCTTTCTAAACAGCTCACGACTCTTTAACGGCGTTGGACCAAGGTAGTGGTTCAACATTTTACGGGTAAAATTGCGGGCCTCACGCCACAGTGCAGGCTCCAGCTCTTGATCATTGGATAACGCCAGCAAGGTTTTACCGGAGAGGGTCTGCTCTGTCTGATAATCAGCTCGGGAGAGACCCTGTTCTATCGCAACAGTATAATATCCATCTTCCTCTACCGGTTCACCTGTATCATAGGTGTATCTAAGGTCGATACCGTAGCCAAGATTATCCAGCAATCGCAACTCAAACCGCCGCAGTAGCGGATCAATTTCCGAACCTGCGGCAAGCGCTTCGAGTGTATCACTGTAAGCCTGAAAAACATCGGGAAAAGGATCATTGCGTTGCAGCAGGCGGGTCAACAGCTCATTCAGATAAAAGCCGCACAATAGCGCGTTATCCTTCAGTATATAGGGCTGTGAAATCTGCTCATACTTATAGAGAGAGACCACTTCGCCTTTGCCTTTCCACTGAATCCAGAGGGGAGTAAATGGCTGCAACAGACCTGCCGTTCTGGACTTGCTGCTTGTGGATACTCTGGCGATAGCGGGGAAACGCCCCGCCGCAGTAAAACACTCCAATAAAAGGTTGGTATCAGAGTATGGGCGTCGATGCAAAATAAACGCTCGGTGAAGATCAGCTTCACTATTATCTGAATAGGTGGCCACGGGTGTCGCTGTTATTCAAAGTATCCCAGTTTATTGAGTGCGTTCTCATCACTCGACCAGCTCTTTTTAACCTTCACCCAAGTGTTGAGAAACACCTTGCGTTCAAACATCTGTTCCATTTCCAGACGCGCTTGTTTGGCCACCTCTTTTAAGGCTTCACCCTTATGACCAATGATAATTTTCTTCTGGCCAGGCCGCTCTACCCATATCAGCGCGTCAATACGGTATAAGTTACCTTCCTCGACAAACTTTTCAATCTCCACTGTGACGGAGTACGGGATCTCTTTCGCATAGCGCCGTGTCAACTGTTCACGGATAAGCTCTGCGGCAAAGAACCGCTCGGGGCGATCGGTAATCTGATCTTCAGGGAAAATATTTTCACTCTCGGGCAGGTACTTTAGCACGGCCTTTTCAACATCTTTGATGTTTCTGAACTTTGAGGCCGAAATAGGAATCACTTCCGAGAAGTCGTGCAAACCGGCCAACATCTCCATGAACGGCAGCAGTTTCTGTTTATCCTTCAGAAGATCAATCTTATTAATCACCAGGATAACCGGTTTACCGCTCTTTTTAACCGCCTCTACAACACCTTCGTCCTCTTTATTCCACCGGTCTGCTTCAACAATAAACAGAACGACATCCACATCGGCCAGCATGGTTTTCGCCGTGCGATTAAGATAACGATTCATCGCGTGATCTCCACGCTGATGAATACCCGGTGTATCGACAAAGACGACTTGTCCCTCTTTTAAAGTTTTTACTCCGAGAATGCTATGCCTGGTTGTCTGCGGTTTTCTGGAAGTGATAGCGAGCTTTTGCCCAACCGTTGCATTCAAAAAAGTCGACTTGCCAACATTGGGTCGTCCGACAATGGCGCAGTAGCCACAACGATTACTCTCAGATTCAGCCATTCGCGAGATACTCCAAAAACTGCTGAGCAGCAGCCTGTTCAGCATTGCGCCGGCTACTGCCGGTGCCGGTGGTGGACCTGTCAAAACCGGCCACTGTGCAGGTCACAGAAAAGACCTGATCATGCTGCGCGCCCGAGACATCGACAATTTTGTATTTGGGAAGGGAGAGCTTCTTTGCCTGCAGCATCTCCTGTAGCTGGGTTTTTGGATCTTTCTGAAACGCCCTGTCCGACAGCCTATCGAGGTGTGAATTAAAAAAACGTAAAATCGCATTGCGCGTGGCTTGATAGCCGTCATCAAGATAGATAGCGGCAAGAACAGCTTCAAACGCATCGGCAAGAATAGAGTCCCTGGAGTGGCCGCCACTTCGCAGTTCACCCGGCCCAAGGTGCAGGTAGTTACCTAATTCCAACTCACGCGCAATAGTAGCGAGTGACTCTTTCTTAACCAGTTTTGCTCTCAGGCGACTGAGTTCACCTTCATTGGCGTCAGGAAAGCGCGCATACAGTTCATCAGCTATAACGAAGCCCAGAATAGCGTCCCCTAAAAACTCCAAACGTTCATTATTGTGACGCCCTACGCTACGGTGCGTGAGCGCGGTATTAATCAGATCTGGATTTGAGAACTGATAGTCAAGTGTGCGGAGTAACTGTTCAAGTGGTTCTCTCAATTCCCCACCAATCTCACTTCATCAGAAAAATTGACCAGAATATCCAGATTGCCCATCATATTTTTCTGGACAGTGTATTGTATCTTCACATCCATCAAGCCAGGGCTCTTTTTGACTATCACATGCTCGGATTTGATATCCCTTACACCATTGATATCGATGCGTCTCATCACCATGGCTTTCACTTCCCGAGATGTTTTCTGTGTAATCAAAGGTTCCTCATTTAAGGACTCGAGAACACTTTTAATAGTGTAGTTTTCAAGATAGACAGGTACGATTTTAATGGTCAGTAAGGCAAAAAAACCAATTATGGCCAATACAATCAACCACCCCAGGAAGGTCATTCCTCTTTGCTTGTTTAGATTCATTTCTGGCATAAAATATCCCTCTATCTATTCGATGCTGCTGCCAATACGTCCCCAGTCAATAGGAGGAAAGCTATCTTTATTACCATCCCAATTCATCCAGATGCCAAAGGCCTTGCCCACTAAATACTTCTCCGGCACAAATCCCCAACAACGGCTGTCATTGCTATTGTCACGGTTATCTCCCATCACAAAATAGTGTCCTTCCGGCACAACAACAGGGCCTTGCAATAAAAATTGACAACCATAACCAAAATCCGGTGTCCTCGGGTTAACCAGCACATGGTGCTCGCCCCCGTTCAACTCTTCGATGTTATCGAGTACGCCTGTCTCGCGCGCACCACTACCGACGCCGTTATATATGCCCATGGGTGTCTGTTTTTGGGGAACACCATTCACAAACAGTGTCTTATTCCGGTAACCAATCTGATCACCAGGCACACCAACCACCCTTTTAATATAGTCTAAGGTGGGGTTTTGCGGGTACTTGAACACCACCACATCACCTCGCTGAGGACTATTGTTCTCGACTACCTTTTTATTAATAACAGGCAAACGAATACCGTAGGTATATTTGTTCACCAAAATAAAATCACCCACCAGTAGAGTCGGCATCATCGACCCCGAAGGAATGCGGAAAGGCTCAACGATGAATGAACGTAATACCAACACCACCAGGATGACAGGAAAGAATGAGCGGGCGTATTCAACCAGCACTGGCTCTTTTCTTGTTGTACCTGTCTCTTCAGCGAATTTTTGTCTTTTCTGGGCAAAAAAGAGCGCATCGATCAGCCAGATAATACCGGTAATAAAAGTGGCTAAAACCAGAAATGTAGGAAAATCAAAATTCATATTATCTATCCATCATAATCAGCGCGTTTTAGTTATCCTTGCCTATGCGCAGAACTGCTAAAAAAGCCTCTTGTGGGATCTCTACGCGCCCCACCTGTTTCATACGTTTTTTACCCGCCTTCTGTTTCTCCAGTAGCTTACGTTTACGGGTAATATCACCACCGTAACATTTGGCTGTTACATTTTTCCGCAGTGCTTTTACAGTGGTGCGGGCAATGATTTTGCTGCCAATAGCGGCCTGAATAGCCACCTCGAACATCTGACGGGGGATAATCTCTTTCATCTTCACCGTTAGCTCACGCCCACGTGAATCGGCGTTATCACGATGTACGATAATCGACAGGGCATCCACCTTCTCTCCATTGATCAAGATATCGAGCTTGATCAGGGAAGCGGCCTGAAAACGCTTGAACTCATACTCAAAGGAGGCATAACCGCGACTCACCGATTTAAGGCGATCGAAGAAGTCAAGAACCACCTCATTCATCGGTAGATCGTAGGTGACCTGTACCTGCCCGCCGAGGTATTGCATGTTTTTCTGCACGCCACGTTTTTCGATGCAGAGAGTGATGACATTACCGAGATGGTCCTGGGGCACAAGAATGTGTGCTTCAATAATCGGCTCACGAATCTCAGCTATTTTGCTGGGATCAGGCAGATCAGACGGGTTATCGATGTAAATAACCTCACCATCGTTCAGCTCAATCTCGTAAATTACGGTAGGTGCGGTAGTGATCAGGTCAAGGTCATATTCACGTTCCAGGCGCTCTTGTACGATCTCCATATGGAGCATGCCCAAGAAGCCACAACGAAAACCAAAACCCAACGCTTGGGATGTCTCTGGCTCAAAGTTGAGCGCCGAATCGTTCAGCTTAAGTTTCTGGAGTGCTTCGCGGAAATCTTCGTAATCATCAGAGCTGACAGGATAGAGTCCTGAGAAGACACGAGGACGCATCTCTTCAAAACCGGGTAATACTTCGGTCGCTTTGCGGTCAGCATGGGTGATGGTATCCCCTACCGGCGCGCCGTTGATCTCCTTGATACCGGCGATAATAAACCCTACTTCACCAGGTCCAAGTTGAGCCTTCTTCTCCATTTTCGGCGTGAACACGCCAACCGACTCTGCCTGATAAGCTCGCCCGGTAGACATAATGGCAATCTTATCTTTGGTTTTGATCACGCCATTGACCACCCGGATTAGGGAGATAACGCCGACGTAGGAGTCAAACCAGGAGTCAACGATCAGTGCTTGCAGCGGTGCATTTTCATCCCCTTCCGGTGGGGGAATGGTCTCGACCAGCTGTTCCAACAGATCGGTAATTCCGATACCTGTTTTAGCACTGACGCGAATGGCGTGTTCAGCCTCAAGCCCGATAATCTCTTCGATCTCGGTAATAACCCGTTCAGGCTCGGCTGCAGGCAGGTCGATTTTGTTCAGAACAGGCAGAACTTCCAACCCCTGTTCAATCGCTGTATAGCAGTTGGCAACACTCTGAGCTTCAACGCCTTGAGCGGCATCGACCACCAGCAGCGCTCCCTCACAAGCGGCGAGAGAGCGGGATACTTCATAAGAGAAATCAACGTGACCGGGGGTATCGATAAAGTTTAGCTGATAGGTTTCACCGTCTTTGGCAGTAAAGTCCAGCGTTACACTCTGGGCCTTAATGGTGATCCCCCGCTCCCGCTCAAGATCCATTGAATCAAGCACCTGGTCAGCCATTTCGCGCTCACTCAGTCCACCACATATCTGAATAAAACGATCGGCAATGGTCGATTTACCGTGATCGATATGGGCAATGATGGAGAAATTACGAATATGTTGAAGGTCTGTCATAGATTCAATTGGCCGAGCACTACTTCTCTATTCATCAATAAACACAGGGTTATTGATTCAATTATTCCATAACTAACTAAAAAAACGGAACTTTTCCCTGAAAAGTTCCGCTCTCAGCAGTCTGCTTAACGCATAAGATACAAACCAAATGATACCTTAGAATAGAGATGGGCAAAATAGCCTAATTTCTCTCCGCTAAACAGCGATGTAATGCAACCCTGTCTAGATAGTAGTGACAGATCAACTGATTGTCGTCGGTTAGCACAGGGATTAGCGTTGTATATTTTGCGTTTAGCGCCTCATCTCTATCAATATCAAAAGCTACCAGCTCAAAATCGAAATCCTTCTGCTCCTCCAGCAACTGCTGCCACATGTCTTCACAGAGGTGGCAGCCGTTGCGGAAATAGAATTGCAGTTTCTTCACTGACAACCCGAATGCCTACTCTGGCACTCGCAACGCGAGAAACATCGGACCGGAGCGACGTTGCACCAAAATTGCGACGGTTTGCCCTTTTGGAAGCTCTTTCATCTGGGCCTTGAACGCACCAAGGTCATTGATATGTTCATTATTGATCATCTGAATCACATCACCTTCACGAATACCGGCTACTCGAGCAGGGCCTGAATCGACCTTTGTGACCAGCACACCTTTATCCGTTTCCAATTGATACTGCTCCGTCATGGTTTCGGTAATATCAACTGCGGTCAGTCCAAGCGCTGTTTTCTCAGGTTTGGCCTTGGCTGAGGTGCGTCGTGCACGCTCCTCCTCTTCAGGCAGTTCACCAATATCGACTTCTAGAGTTTTACGTTTTCCACTACGCAGAATTACCACTTTTGCAGGCTCATCGACACGACTTGCACCCACCAGCGGAGGCAGCATAGAGGAGTTCACCAGCTCCTGGCCGTTGTATTCGAGAATAATATCTCCCGCCTGCATACCTGCCTTTTCAGAAGGACTATCTGGCAACACCCGGGCAACCAGCGCGCCGCGTGGATGATCCATATCGAAGGAGTCTGCCAATTCACGGGTCACATCCTGAATCAGCACGCCCAGCCAACCACGGCTCACACGACCTTTATCCTTGATCTGATCCGCCACATTCATCGCCATCTCAATTGGGATAGCGAATGACAGTCCCATAAAACCGCCGGTACGGCTGTAGATCTGCGAATTGATACCGATCACCTCGCCGTCCAGATTAAACAGCGGACCACCTGAGTTACCTGGGTTGATTGCCACGTCTGTCTGAATAAAAGGCACGTAGTTTTCATTCGGCAGGCTACGGCCTTTAGCACTGACGATACCCGCTGTCACCGTATGATCAAAGCCAAATGGTGAACCGATAGCCAATACCCATTCACCCACTTTCATATCATTGGCGCTACCAATCTTCACAACAGGAAGATTATCGGCTTCGATTTTCAGCAGCGCTACGTCGCTCTCTTTATCTGAGCCGACCACCTCGGCGATGTACTCTTTACGACCAGAGAAGCGCACCAGAATCTCATCTGCGCCATTAACCACATGGTAGTTGGTCAGGATATAGCCATCGTCTGAGATAACAAAACCACTGCCTAGTGACTGTCCACGATACCCCTCATCAAAATCATCGCCAAATTGATCGCCGAAAAAGTGTTTGAACAGATCATTAAACGGACTGTTCTCCGGCATATCAGGCATATTGAATTCGCGACGGAATTTAGTTGATGACTTTTTCTGCTTAGTACTGATATTCACAACCGCAGGGCTGTACTTTTCAACCAGTTGGGTAAACTCTGGGAGTGAGCGAGCTTGCAAATCCAAGCTAAGCAGCAACATCACCGCGCTTATCGCTGCAATATAGAGGCGCTTTGTTTTAATCAACGCGTGCATATTTATTAACTCCTGCAACTGACAGAGTAATCACACTAGGAAGCATTTATCGAGTAACGAAATCAACCGTACTCTGATTAGCTCGACGCAGTATGATCGCTTGATAGTTATGATCATTATCGAACCGTTGGGTATAGATACTCACACCCTTCAATCCGGCTAACAGTCCCAATAGACCACAAAGAATTGCGGCGGGTTCCGCGATAGTGGATAAATGATTTACTTGAGCCAGCCATTCACCTGCTAAGGCAAACAACAGCATCGATAGCAGCGGTAAAATGTAGAGAAGAAATGAGGCTTTAGGCAGTGAAGCATCAGGTAATCCCAATATAACCTGTTCACCTGGTTGTGCACCGATAGTATTTTGTACGATCAATACCGTACGTTTTTGACCAAAGACTTTTGCCAGCACCGACGTGCCGCATGTATTGTTCGCGGCGCAACCACCACAGGTTGTTTTACGTTGTGTTTCAACCCGTGAAAAATCACCGTCGTTATCAATAACAACTGCCGGCTCTTCAATCATTGTCGACTTTCAGAGTATTTAAGAGACTTAGCAATAACCTCGACGGTTACTGCCGGTACTTCACCAACAACCGTTGCATGAAAACCTGAGATCTGAATTCCAAAGGCGTTAACAGCCCCCATGCGGGATGTACCTGACAACAGATTTTTTGCAGCGCCATCTTCAATGTAAATGGAAAGTGTCGCTAAACCATCAGATAATACCAAATGATCGGTGTAAGGCTGTCCAGAGGGTGCTGGGCGCCTGCTGTGATAGAACTTTTTAAACCCTTTCGGCAATTGCTCGCCAAAGTACCACTGACTCTCTTTATCCGCCAATTTACGTGTTGGCCTCTCCTGCTGCCAACTATAATGTTCTTTGCCTTCAAGAAGGCTCTCAGTACCGCTCTCGATACTGTTATCCACTCGAAGACTGGTAAACATCAACTGGGAAACAGCTTCTCCCTGGCTATCCAACATATCAGTCTTCAACGGTAGCGCGGTCTCTGTATCGAGATGGATACGGTAACCGTAGCGAAAGTTATCCTTGGGAATAATTGCAAAAACCTTGGCCTTACGGCTGGCCACACGAGACTCACCCAGCACACGAAACTCATAATTGTCGGTCAGCTCTTGGGTATCAGCGGAAAATATGGCCCTGAATCCCTGCCCCAACAAGCGCTTTCCCACGGAGACAGATTTAGAGTCGGGAGCAACACAGGTCACCGATGCATTATCCCTGATCACCTCGCGGGCAGTGCCGTTCAAAGAGATCAGCCGCTCGTACTCATTATCACCGCGAACCGCATGAATAACTTTCATCGTCTCCATGTGATTATCATGCAGATAGACAAAAGTACCTTCATAATTGAACGTATGTACCGCCTCGACCATGCGGGCCAGCCAGTCATGCACTGATGGGCTATTTGTTGAGGCTAGAGCTTGGGTTGCCGCTATACTGCAAAGCGCGGCAACCAGGAAGTGTGGAAAAAAAGTACGTTTTTTAACGGTTCGAGTCATAACTGACAAATGATGCATAAGGCAAAACACTGGTCATACCAGCGGGCGATGCCAGTTCATTATGATTTATGAGATATCGGTTAAGTTTTGATTCAATCTCTGGCTGAGAGAGATTTTTCCAGCGTGTACCACTGGATAAAACATAGCCCTGCGGTCTGTTCGCAGCCACTTGTTGCAGTGTGGCAGACTTAGAGACTGTAGGCACGCTATTGGTATTCGCCAACTGTGAAGGCTGATTCGTACTATCAGGGTTCAAGGCAAAATCAGGCATGATCATCACGGCCGCGCCAGCCACTGAAGCGGCCAATGCGACCCCTACTGCCGGTTTGAACCAATGGACGTTGCCCTCTCGTTTGGTTGATTCCTGAGTAACAGGCTTGGGCTTTGAGACAATGGCGGGCTCGCTTTGCAAGCTTTCGTGTACCCGTGCAGCGATAGAGAAGACCTCTGTCTGGGTCTGCTCACCTCGAATGGCGTCACCGATCAGGTGATATCGCCCCCAGGCCTGCCGCAGTGCTTGATCTTTGTTCATCTGCTCTAACAGATGATCTACTTCCGACGGCGACAATTCGTCATCCAGTAGTGCCGATAAGTTTTGTTGTGTGTTATCTGTCATGGCTAAATCCAAGATATTCAGACGATTCTACCCATCTTCTCCAGACTATGGCTCCAACAGGGGCCTGAGCTTATCATCAATAGCGGCTCGCGCCCGGAAAATTCTCGATCGCACCGTGCCAACCGGACAATCCATGGCATTGGCGATCTCTTCATAGCTGAGTCCCTCCAGCTCGCGCAGAGTAATCGCGGTTCTCAGATCTTCAGGCAGATTATCGATAGCCTGTTTCACTGTGTTTGCGATCTCATCCTGCATTAGGTGATTCTCTGGCGTAGCATGCTCTTTAAGACGTGTACCGACATCCATTTGTTCCGCTGTATCGGCATCAACATCGGTACCTGGAGGGCGGCGTCCCTGGGCGACCAGAAAATTCTTCGCAGTGTTGATGGCGATTCGATACAACCACGTATAAAAGGCACTATCCCCACGAAAGTTGGGAAGTGCCTTATATGCTTTGATAAACGCTTCTTGTGTCACATCCAGCGTCTCATTGGGATCACGTACATAACGAGAGACAAGGTTGGCAACCTTCTGCTGGTACTTCAGCACCAACAAATCAAACGCCTTCTTATCCCCTCGTTGTACCTTCTCTACTAATATCTGGTCTGTTTGTCGCTCGCCCATTCGGGCGCACCCCCTGAATTCGGCAAGCGCGTTTCCATTTTCTAATGTGGTAGACAGCCTGCCCTGTAATAAGTTCGCGAAATGAAAGCGCTATTTTGAGTTCTCGTGTTCACCGATTTAGGTTAGCATCTGGTAAAACTGCGTCTCATCTCTATAGATGATGAAATTATGAACTGAAAGACCCCGTCACGGCAAATTTGAAGAGTGATCGATGAGCACCGAATTCAAACATGATGTACTGATTCTAGGCAGCGGTGCTGCTGGATTGAGCTTGGCGCTGCGCCTTCCGGAGTCAGTCCGGGTAGCGGTGATTGCCAAACGCCAACTGAAAGAGGGCAACACTTACTATGCCCAAGGGGGTATCTCAGCCGTACTGGATGAGGATGACTCTATCGAATCCCATGTTGCCGATACACTGGATGCAGGCGCAGGTCTCTGTGACGAGGAGACGGTGAGACTGGTTGTCGAGAAGGGGCCGGAGAATATCCGCTGGCTGCTGAGTGAGGGGGTCGCCTTTACCAAAGATGAGCCACCCGGCACCGGCTATCACCTCACTCGTGAAGGCGGACACTCCCACCGCCGAGTAATTCACGCCGCCGATGCCACCGGCAAGGCGGTGGAGACCACCCTGGTCTCTCAGGTGCGGGCACGTAGAAACATCGAACTGTTTGAAAACCATATCGCCATCGACCTGATCACCGCCAATAAACAAGGGCTTCAGGAGAATCGTTGCCTGGGCTGCTATGTACTCGATAAAGAGACCGGCCATGTCGAAAGTTTTCTGGCCAAGTTCACCGTCCTAGCCACTGGTGGCGCAAGCAAGGTGTACCTCTATACCAGCAACCCTGACGTCTCCACTGGTGACGGTATCGCAATGGCCTGGCGGGCGGGTTGTCGTGTCTCCAATATGGAGTTCAACCAGTTCCATCCCACCTGTCTCTACCATCCGCACGCAAAATCATTTCTGATCACCGAAGCGCTACGCGGCGAAGGCGGACACCTTCTGCTACCCGATGGCAGTCGCTTTATGCCCCGGTTCGATGAGCGTGCCGAACTGGCGCCACGCGATATCGTAGCCAGAGCTATTGACCACGAGATGAAGAGACTGGGCGCCGATTGTGTCTACCTGGATATCAGCCATAGGAGCAGTGAATTCATCATTGAGCACTTTCCCACCATCCACAAGAAGTGTCTGAAGTACGGTATCGATATCACCCAGGAACCAATTCCAGTGGTACCCGCCGCGCACTATACCTGTGGCGGCATTGTCACTGATCATCACGCCCGAACAGACCTGCACAATCTTTTCGCCATTGGCGAAACCGCCTATACCGGTCTGCACGGCGCCAATCGCATGGCCAGCAACTCTTTACTGGAATGCTTGGTATTTGCTCAACTGGCGGTGGAAGATATCACTGCGAGGATTGCCGATATCCCCGAGCCGCCCTCGGTCACGCCTTGGGATGAGAGTCGTGTCACCAACTCCGATGAAGAGGTAGTGGTCTCTCACAACTGGGAGGAACTCAGACGCTTTATGTGGGACTACGTTGGGATTGTACGCTCCAATAAGCGGCTGGAACGGGCAAAGCGCCGGGTCAATCTGCTGCGCCATGAGATTCGTGAGTATTACAGCAATTTCCGTGTCACCAACGACTTGCTCGAACTGCGCAATCTGGTCGAGGTGGCAGACCTCATCATCCACTCGGCACAGCGGCGGCGTGAAAGCCGGGGGCTTCACTACACCCTCGATTTTCCGAAAACGGATAACCGCTTCCAACAAGCCGCTACCGTCCTGATTCCCGACAACTATATGACCTAACCAAAGCCTGTCAGTTCATCATTTTCGGAACGCCGCTTCAGCAGACGGCCTATTCGTAAGCGCAGACGACGAAATTCCCCCCTTTTGAGTGCGTCGGGGAAGAGTACGATTCTGTTGGTGAGGCGACGACGTCCATCATAACGGAAGCGCAGAATCATCAACAGTTGGCTGATATAGCTCCCCTCCTCCAGCTTGCCTTGCAGCAGTGTGCCATCCGTTAACGCAATCTGCCAATCATCTCCTCCCTGATATTCGACAAAAAGAATTGTGTTCTGATTACGCTGCTGAAGCGGATTGTGCAGTAGCCCCATCAAAGCAAGAGCCGTCAGCAAGAGCAGTTTCGGCAGCAGGGGCAGCTCAACCAGAGCGATCAAAAATAACGGGATATAGAGCGTTAGATAAAAAAACAGCGTCAACTGTTTAGAGGGAAAAATCTGAAAGCGGTATCTGTTATCAGCCATTGACCAGGTCCTTTTGGTCGTAATTGAAAAGCGCAGGCCGAGTACTTCATCTTTAACCCGCCTGCATCAGCCCCACCAACCGCCGAATCTTGGCATCGGAGGGGACAACATTTCCCATTACCCAATCAATCAGCAATTGATCCTCAAAATCAAGGATCTTTACAAACAGCATTTGCTCTTCTACCGACAAGGTGGGGTAATGGTTTTCCAAAAAATCTTTTAGCACATAATCCAACTCAAGCATACCGCGCCGGCATTGCCAGCGCAGTTTTTCTATGCTTGGTGTGGATTGATTCACGCTTATCACTCTAACTGGGGCTAAATAGCGTGCTTCAACATTAACTCTTTGATGTGCCCAATCGCCTTGGTTGGATTCAAATGCTTGGGACAAACCTCAACACAGTTCATGATGGTGTGACAGCGGAACAGCTTATAGGGACCCTCCAGTGCATCAAGGCGCTCTTCAGTCGCCTGATCCCGGCTATCAGCCAGAAAACGCCAGGACTGCAACAGCGCCTGTGGACCATGGAATTTATCCGGATTCCACCAGAACGATGGACAGGCAGTGGAGCAGCAGCCGCACATAATACATTCATACAGGCCGTCCAGCTTGTCACGATCTTCCGGCGACTGCAGGATCTCCTGCTCGGGCAGAGGATCTTTACGGATCAAATAAGGCTTCACCGCACGATACTGTTGATAGAACTGAGACATATCAACAACCAAGTCACGAACAACCGGGCGACCTGGCAATGGACGAATCGTGATCGGCTCTTTCAGATCGGCAACCTGGGTAATACAACCCAACACATTGGTGCCATTGGCGTTTACACCATCGGAACCGCATACCCCTTCCCCACATGAATGACGAAAAGAGAAAGATTCATCCTGGCGTTTCACCTCCATCAAGGCGTCGCGCAACATCATGCCACGGGTGACCTCAATGTCATACTCCTGCATGCGCGGGGTGGTGTCCGTATCCGGGTTAAAGCGAAAAACTATAAATTTCATACGTCAGCCCTCAATAGACACGCGCTTTCGGCGGGAAGGTTTCAACAGTCAACGGTTTGGTATGAACCGGTTTGAAATCGATCTTGTCACCCTCCTGGAAATAGAGGCTGTGCTTCAACCAGTTGGTATCATCACGCTCAGTGTAGTCAGGACGAGAGTGCGCACCACGGCTCTCTTTACGCTCCAGTGCGGAAAGTACAATCGACATACCGATATCGACCATGTTCTCCAGCTCCAGCGCTTCAACACGAGCGGTATTGAAGACATCGCTGTGGTCGGTGAGGCGAACATCAGCCAGCTTCTTGCGAATCTCTTTAACTTTCTCAACACCTTCAGACATAATCTCGTCGGTACGGAAAACACCGGCGTGATCTTCCATCGCCTTACGGAACTCATCGCGTACTTCGCGCACCGAGAGGCCTTCGCCCTTCTGCTCCCAGCGGGTCAGGCGCGACATCGCCTGTTCCACACCAGTCTCATTCATCGGACGGTGGTTGGGGTTCTCTTTCAAATATTTGATGATGTCCTGACCGGCAGCGCGACCAAATACCAGAATATCCAGCAGCGAGTTACCACCCAAACGGTTGGCGCCATGAACGGATACACAGGCACACTCACCCGCGGCGTAGAGCCCAGGCACAACCTCTTCAGGACCATTCTGAATAGGTGTAACCACACGGCCATAACGATCGGTTGGGATACCCCCCATCACATAGTGAGCGGTGGGGAAGACGGGAATCGGTTCAACAACAGGATCGACCCCGGCAAAGATTTTTGAACTCTCCCGAATACCGGGCAGACGCTTGGAGATAATATCTTCGCCCAGGTGATCCACTTTCAGCAGAACATGATCACCGTTCGGGCCAACGCCACGCCCCTCTTTTACCTCGGTGACAATGGCGCGGGATACCACATCACGGCTGGCCAGATCTTTGGCATTGGGCGCATAACGCTCCATGAAGCGCTCGCCGTCTTTATTGATCAGGTAACCACCTTCACCACGAACACCTTCGGTGATCAGCATACCCTTGCCCGCGATACCGGTTGGGTGGAACTGGAAGAACTCCATATCCATCAACGGCACACCGGCGCGCAGCGCCATCGCCATACCGTCACCGGTATTGATGTGAGCGTTGGATGTGGTTCTGAACACCTGGCCGCAACCGCCGGTGGCCAACAGGGTCGCCTTGGCCTCGATCAACAGCGGCTCGCCGGTCTCGATTTCCAGTACCAGGGCACCGAGAATGGCCCCCTCGTCGTCCCGAATCAGGTCGATGGCGAAGTATTCATCGAAGAAGTGCGTACGCGCCCGCACGTTTTGTTGATACAGGGCATGCAGAATGGCGTGTCCGGTACGGTCCGCCGCGGCGCAGGTCCGGGCCGCTTGGGCGCCGCCGAAATTCTGGCTTTGGCCGCCGAAAGCACGCTGGTAGATCTTGCCGTTATCCAGCCGCGAGAAAGGCACCCCGTTGTGTTCGAGCTGATAAACGGTCGGTATCGCCTCCCGACACATGAATTCGATGGCGTCCTGATCACCCAGGTAGTCCGAACCCTTGACGGTATCGAACATGTGCCAATGCCAGTTGTCCGGCAAGACGTTGGCCAAGGCCGCGTTGACTCCGCCTTGCGCCGCCACCGTGTGCGAGCGGGTCGGAAACACCTTGGACACCACGGCAACACGGGCGTCGGCATTCGCCAGTTGAGTGGCGGCGTTCAGGCCGGCCCCGCCTGCGCCGATGATCAATGCGTCGAATCTTCTTTTCGTCAAGGACATCGTCTTCTCGATTGGATCAGGCTATTTGAGCAACGATCAACACTTGCGCGGCCCAGAACCCGCAAGCAATCAGGAACAGCGCGAGCAGTGACAGCAAAGTCACGCGCAAGGCGGTCGCCCAAACATAGTCGATCAAAATGTCACGCACGCCGACCCAGGCATGCACCAGGACCGCGGCGACCAACAACAGCAGCGCGACGCTGACGACCGGACCGGTGGCCCAGCCCTGGAATTCGGCGGCACTGGCGGGCGCGGCGAACATGAATTTGCCGAGCAGATACACGAACATCAGCCCGATATAGATCGCGGTGATGCGCTGGACCACCCAGGCCCGCAATCCGGAAGCTTTGTAACTCATAGCAGCCCTCCGGTGATCAGCACCGCCAGAATCGGTGCGGCGACCACCGTCGCCAGCGCCGTCTGGCGATAGAGGGGCTTCTCGACACCGATATGCACGTCGATCAGCAGGCAGCGAATACCCGCCAAGAGGTGGTGCAACACCGCCCAAATCAAGACGAACATCACTAAAGTGAAGAACCAACCGTCGATCAGTCCCTGTGCCGCCGCGAATCCTTGTTCACCGTCCAGCGCGAGGTCCGTCAGATGGATCATCAAAGGGGCTGCCAACACCATGAGCACACCGGTGATACGGTGCAAAATCGACATGATGCCGGCGATCGGGAGTTTGATTCGTAGGAGGTCTAGATGAACGGGTCGGTTGCTAGCAGTCGTCATTTTCTGGGGCCGTCGTTCTTATGTTGCGTCGCAATATAACGCTTGAAGCATAGTTTTTCCAGCGG
>JAKSCN010000178.1 GCA_022360595.1 Chromatiales bacterium | reverse complement strand
TTATCTCCACGATGCAGAGAAGACCGCCGAAGTGATCGTTGAGCTGGACGGCAAGCGTTGGTACAAAACCGGCGACAAAGGTCGCCTGGATGAGGACGGTTTTCTAACCATTGTCGACCGCTACTCCCGTTTCGCCAAAATTGGTGGAGAGATGGTCAGCCTGGGCGCCATAGAAGGGGCCGTTGGCAAGCTGCTGCCGGAAGGCGTGGAGATTCTCACCACCTCCCTACCCGACAGCAAAAAAGGCGAGAAGGTGCTGCTGCTGTTCGCCGGGGAGATCACACAGTCCGAGCTAAAGAGCATTATCGACCAGTCAGCACTCAACCCATTGATGCGCCCAGCGGAGCTAATCCCGGTGGATGCTATACCTAAGTTAGGGAGCGGTAAGAGTGATTTCAGCCGCGCCAAACAGATTGCGATGGAGAAACAAGCAGCATGAAGACCATTGACATTCACACTCACTTGCTGAGCCCCGAAACCCGCTTTAACCGGCTCTATGACAAGATCGCCGTCCGTTTCTTTGCCAGGAAGCTGGGCACTGATCCCAAGCGGCTGATGAGCAACCCCTACGACACCTACGTGGAGTCGATGGCGAAGGCGGTCAGAGAGTCTCAATACCTGGAGAAGGCTTGTCTATTTGCTGTTGACGCACGTTTTGACAAAAAGGGTAGAGAGGTCAAGCGGGACAAAACAGTCTGCTCCATGACTGACGATGTGCTGGCGGTGACCGCCAGATATCCCGACCAGTTCATCCCCTTCTTCTCCATCAACCCCTGGCGCGACAACGCCCTGGAGCTGATCGAACAGCAGGTCGAACGCGGCTGCCGGGGAGCCAAGTTTCTTCAGAACTACTGGGGCGTCGACCTCAACGACGAGCATCTGATCCCCTACTACGAAAAATTGAAAGCACTGAAGATTCCGCTGATCATTCACATCGGCAGCGAATACACCATCGAATCTTTCGCCAACTTTGAGCACCCCAACATGCTGGAGCTGCCGCTGGCCACCGGGGTAACGGTTATCGCCGCCCACATGGGACTTGGCCGGTTTAATCACAAACTGCTGCTCTGGCGCAATCTGTCGAAGAACCCCCGCTACTTCGATGACGACTACTACCGGCTGCTGGATATGTTGAAACAGCACGACAATCTCTACGCCGACATCTCGGCCATTCTGGCGCCGCTACGGGCAAGAGCGCTTCGGCATCTCTCCCAGCAGACCGATGTTCACCATAAAATTCTATTCGGCAGCGACTATCCGGTGCCCTTCTCGATCAGGCTCAACAGCTACGATCTGCCGGCCAAAACCACCAAAGCGATTAACCAATTGGATAACCCCTTTGATCGCTATACCGCCGCGATACTGGAGTACTTTCCGCCGGAGAGCCAGATCTATCAGAACCACAAAAAGGTTTTGCGATAGGGTGACCGGAAACTAACCCGCTGTGGCCCATCAACCCAGGCAGTTCACTCCATCACTGCTCGCGTTAATGCTTTATCACGCCAAGCCATGTGACAAGAGATACAAGCGGTGTTCAAATCATTCAGATGCTGATTGGCCTGCAGCCACTGATCTTGCTTGGCTGCCTCAGCAATCTGGATGCTGTAATCTTCCAGCACGATGTCATAGGTCACCAGTGCTTGCTTGAACCCAGCCTGATCCTCTTCCGGCATAATCGACCAAGGGTTGTGTCTGGGCGCAGGATGGGTCAAAAGGTAGTTGGTGCCGCGCTCTACCAACTGTTTGTTTTCACTCAGAATCCCCAAAGAGATTTGCGACAATGAACTGCCCATCGACTCCATCAGTTGCCGATAGGTCATATCGGCCCTGACCATACTCTTCACCAAGGCCTCCGCCGAGGTGATCTTCTCCTCGGCCTGCACACCAATACCGATCGTTAACATACCGGCTACCAAAACACCTGCTAAAACTTTCATCGCTCTACCCCGAACCACCTATGGCGACATCTGTCGAATTTGGACTGGATCGCCTAATGAATTTGATGGGGTGTATTGAAGCAGGGCGGTGTAACTCGGGTATGTCCCAATGTAACCACTTTGTAACGCCTGTATGAAGCCGCTTACAAAAACAGCGTGACTGACATTCATCAACACTTACAGCAACACAAACCGTTACACTGATCTAGGGCTGTTAACACTAATTTGATCATCACTGCTGCCCCATAACTCCTTCTCCCTCAGGGACCGCAGTATGCCGTTTTTCATGACTACCAAATGACAGTGGTAATCAAATTAGTGTTAACAGACCCTAGCAATCATCATTAGCCGCACTACTTGTAACTTGAGTTCAATGGAATCAGCAAACCCGCTACGCAATACTCTGTTCAGAAAGCTATTCACCGCTCAGATCGTTGCCCTACTCGGCACAGGGCTGAGTACCGTGGCACTGACCCTGCTCGCTTACGACCTGGCCGGCGGCAACGCTGCCGCCGTGCTCGGTACAGCCCTGGCATTCAAGATGGCTGCCTATGTGCTCTTTGCCCCGATAGTGGGCGGGCTGGCTCACCGCTTCCCACGCAAGCGCTTTCTGATCACCATGGATATCGCCCGCGCCCTCACCATCCTGGCGATACCTTTTGCCACCGAGGTGTGGCAAATCTATCTGCTGATCTTTCTATTAAGCCTCTTTTCAGCAGGATTCACCCCGGTATTTTCCGCCACCATCCCAGACATACTGCCTGAGGAGCGGGAGTACACACGCGCCCTCTCCATGTCACGACTGGCATACGACCTGGAGAACCTCCTGAGCCCGGTGCTGGCAGGCGTGGCGCTGCTGTTCATCACCTATACGGGCCTGTTCGTTGCCAACTCCATCGCCTTTCTGATCTCTGCCGCCTTAGTCATCGCAACGGCCCTGCCGGCCAGTCAGGAGGTGTGGCGACGTGGCGCTATAGGTGACGAGATCAGCTTCGGCATCCGCTCCTATCTAAAGACACCACGGCTACGGGGCCTCCTGGCGCTCTATCTGGCAGTTGCCAGCGCCAGTGCGATGATCATCGTCAACACCGTGATCTATGTGCGCGAATCGCTGAATGGCAGCGAAACCGACGTTGCTATTGCACTGGCTGCAGCGGGTGCCGGGTCGATGCTTGCGGCCCTCTCACTCCCCAAGCTACTGGACCGAGTAGC
>JAKSCN010000238.1 GCA_022360595.1 Chromatiales bacterium | reverse complement strand
TCGATATGACGCCTATCACCGCCAGTGATGTGTGGCGCGAGCCTTATATAGCCCAGGCTTACGATGAGCCGTTGGAGGACGCCATTCGGGCTTCCGGTGATAAGTTCCCGAGTGGAAAGAGTGACATGGAAGGTCGTTTCGCTATCTCCGATATTCCTGATGGTAAGTACTACATTCATGTCACCCCGGCGCCTGGTGATGTAACTCATTTACCCGGGGGCGATAAAAGCAGGGAGTCTTATGATGCCGAGGAGTTGCGCAATGGTATGATGAAAATAGCCATCTCCAGTCGGCCATCGGCGGAGGCGCACTATGTCGGCAGTACCGCTTGCCTGGAGTGTCATGATGATCACGCCTCATGGCAGAAAACAGGGCATAAGCTCGCCTGGTCAGTGCCGGGTAAGCCCGGTCCGGCGCAGGACTTTTCCCGTTTCCCCAATTGGTTTAACGCTTTGAAGGCATGGAAGCAGGCGGATACTTACACAGAGGGTACAAAGCTTGAGCTTGGAGACTACAATCCTCGGGCAAAGGGTGCGGTGAAGTTTGTTGTCCGGCAGGAGGATGATGAACGTCTACCAATTGAAAAAATCTATGGAGATGTTTACCTCTGGAAAAACAGTGGTGACGGCCGGTACTACATCACAATCGAGAATAAGCTCAACACCAAGGACCCCAACAGCCCGGCGCATCTACCCGTCGAGCTGCTCTATGGTGGTGGGGTGCATCGTCAGCGCTTCATTGTATCGGTACCGGAGAAAATGGGAAAACGTCAGGGGTTGTACACGGTGCTCCAGTTCAATCCTGACGGCAATGACAATCGGTTGGATATCAAGCGGCGGGTTTGGCGCGACTACAAGTTCAGCTACTGGTGGAACAAAGGCGAGGATGGTGAATATGGTACCTCTGATGATGTACTGAAAGCGCCACCGGTCAACAACAACTCGGTTCAGTCGATGTGCGCGGGCTGTCATGTTACCGGTGTTGAACGTTATACGGATAGCAAAAGCGGGCAGATATTGGTACGAGGTGTCAATGACCCGAATGGCGCTTTCAATATCGATGATGATCCACAGCCGGATGAGATTAATATCGGTTGTGAATCGTGCCATGGTCCGGGGTCGGAGCATATTGATAATGCCGGTATTTCGGATCTATTGGATATGGCTATTGTTAACCCGGCACTGCTCTCTGCCGAGCGTGCCAGTGTGGTGTGTGGGCGCTGCCATGATCGGCGGCATGGGGTTGGCGGCTGGGAGGTGGCTTATACACAGCCACTGAGTGCGCAAGGTGAAATCATGAAGCCAGGGGGTAGTCGACACGAGCTGATTACCACCTATAGCAAGACGAGTGGTCCCATTCCCGGTAAAGAGATCTGGCCTGACGATATCCACTCGAAGAATCCGCACCAGCAGTATCCCGACTTTATGAAGTCGGTCATGTATCGCAATGACCGGCAGATGGTGACCTGCTTCGACTGCCATGATATGCACGGCGATACCCCCTATCGCCGCTGGTTGACGCATGATCCTGATGACGCCTCATCACCACTTTGCCAGCGCTGTCATGAGGTCGAAATCCTCACCCATATGGAGCGTCAGTTAAACAATAAAATGAAGGGGTTGGTGACCTCATGCATTCAGTGCCACATGCCGGGCACCATGGTAACTGGCGGTGATGCCGGACATTACGGCAGGATGATCAAACTGCCCGAATACGAGGATGCCAAGGATGAGAGTAAGCACGCCTATTGGGAAGGGCATATCAACAGCCACGTATTCGATGTGCCACAGAAAACCAATGTGGGTGTCTGGGGCGTTGAACCTGGAAAGGCGATGCCAATTCCCTATACAGCCACTTGCGGTGTTTGCCACAGCGTTGCTGAGTTGCCGCATAAATAACAGTAAGCCGTGTTGTGTCCTGGAGTGCTTTGGTCAGTTAAAGGCAAAGGGAGGAAGGCGTTCTACCATACCGCCAGGTCTTTCATTGCCAAATAGTCCTGGGGGTTACGATGAGAAGCGTTCGAATGGGTATTGCCAAGGGGGGCGTTGGACCAGTGTTGATGCTGACAGCATTTATCACGCATGCACAAACCAATGAGCATGTTATCAAATACCGCCAAGCCACCATGAAAGCGATTGGTGGGAATATGGCGGCTATCTCATTGATTATCAAAAACCGTTTTTTGCCTCAGCAGAATTTGGTCGAGCATGCGCGTGAGATACAGGGGGCCAGTACTTTGATAGAGAGTGCATTTGAGCAGGAGGTATCAAGCGGGCGTACCGATGCGCTGCCAAAGATCTGGTCTGACTGGGAGAGCTTCCTCTCCATTGTAAAGAAGATGGAGGAAGAGAGCGGACGCCTGGTAGAAATAGGGACAAGCGGTGATCTAAAGTCGATTACTCAACAGGTAAAGGCACTCGCCAGGTCGTGCGGCAAGTGTCATAAGCGGTTTCGTAAGCCTAAGGCGAAGAGCTACAAACAGTAGGTGGGTTGGCTAACGGCCACTAGAGGTTCTCTGGAACAGAGAGGGGAAAGTCTAATGTCACTGTCGATCTATAACCGTAGTATTGGACTGATCATTATCGGGTTGGTGATTGGGGCTGTGCTTGTTGCCAGCTCTTGGGAGACAGAACATGGGGAGTCTGGTTTTGTGGCGCTTGAGGGTAACGTGCAACGTGGCGCCGTTGTTTTTCGTATGGCGGGTTGCTATATCTGCCATACGGATAGTGAGAATGGCGGGGTTGCTTTGGCCGGAGGCCGGGAGTTGGAAACGCCGTTTGGAACCTTCGTCACACCAAACATTACCCCTGATCCGCGAACCGGCATTGGTGCCTGGTCTCTTTACGATTTTTGGAACGCTGTCGTGAATGGGGTCACACCGGATGGCCGGGACTACTATCCATCCTTTCCCTATACCTCATATACGAAGATGACGTTGCAAGATATAGCGGACCTCAAGGCATACCTGGACACAGTGCCACCGAAAGAGAATGTTGTTGGCGATCATGCATTACAGTTCCCGTTTTCGGTGCGCCCTGGTCTGGCTGTATGGAAGTTTTTGTTCTTTGAGCCGGGCGAATTGACGCCAGATCCCAAGCGGACAGACGATTGGAACCGGGGGCGTTATCTCGTCAATGGCCCCGGGCATTGTGGAGAATGCCACACCGGCCGCAATTTTTTGGGTGGCTATACAGGCAAACCTCTTGCGGGTGGTGCGGTGGGCGCCTCTGACGAACGGGTGCCACCCATTCGCGGCGATGTAGAGGGCGCCATACAGGATTGGAGCGTCAGTGATATCCAATTTGCGCTGGAGACAGGCATCAAACCGGATGGTGATGTCTTTGGTGGGGATATGGCCGCTATCGTGGAAGAGGGGACCAGTCATCTTCCCGCCGCTGATCTGACCGCTATCGCAATCTACCTTAAATCGTTTCAGCAAGATATAGCCGAACACTCTGAATGAATGGGCATGTAGTCAGGGGAAAAAGAGTAATGGGTTGATAAGTGTGAAGGTAAAGTGCGGTCTGATTACGCTCTGTTCCTGGTCTTCGGCGCTGGCATTGTCCTCTCTGTCGAACCAAGCCCATTCGCCAGAGTATTGTATCGAGTGTTAGGTAACCCTTCTTGTTCACGCTACTTGTTTGCTATTGCGATAAGTGGGGCGAAGTCCATTGAAAAATAGTATCTGATAGATTTGATACTGCTTTTTGAGACCAGTAGGGTGGAATTCGCTATACACATCTACTAGGATATATCGCTCGTATCGGACATACGGTAGCGAGGGTGCTATGACGGAACAGACAATGGAGCTGGATGGTAAGAAGGACGTCGGCCTATGGTCGCTCTTTTGGACCTTCCTTAAAATCGGCAGCACCGCATTTGGCGGTTTCATGGCATTGATCTCTGTAGTACAGAACTATGTGGTGGAGCGCCGTAAGCTGATGTCACCTGAAGAGATGCTGGATGGTGTCTCCCTGGCGACGATTCTGCCTGGCCCGATCGCTGTTAATGTGGTGGCTTATGTCGGTTATAAACTGCGGGGTGGTGTTGG
>JAKSCN010000044.1 GCA_022360595.1 Chromatiales bacterium | reverse complement strand
CTCGCTCTCGGTACACGGTACTGTTAATGATGTGGCTATGTCGGGCGCCAAACCCCTCTATCTGGCCGCGGGGTTTATTCTTGAAGAGGGCTTTCCTCTGGCCGATCTGCAACGCATTGTCGAGAGCATGGCCGCCGCTGCCAATCGCGCGGGAGTACCCGTTGTGACCGGTGATACCAAGGTGGTCGAGAAGGGCAAGGGTGACGGCATCTTTATCACCACAACCGGTGTTGGCGTAGTGCCTGAAGGTATCAACATCTCCGGTGATCTGGCCAAACCGGGCGATAAGATTTTGGTCTCCGGCAGCATGGGGGATCACGGCGTGGCGATTATGTCCAAGCGTGAAAACCTCACCTTTGAAACCACTATTGAGTCCGACTCCCAAGCACTCCATGACCTGATTGCCGAGATGGTCGAGGCGGTTCCCACAATCAACTGCCTACGCGATCCCACTCGCGGCGGCTTGGCTGCCACCCTCAACGAGCTGGCCCAGCAGTCCGGTGTCGGTATGGCGCTACGGGAAGAGGATATCCCCGTCAAGCCAGAAGTACATGCCGCCTGTGAGCTGTTGGGGCTCGATCCGCTCTATGTTGCCAACGAGGGTAAGCTGATCGCCATCTGTCCTGCCGACCAGGCCGACAGGCTACTTGATGTGATGAAAGCGCATCCCAAGGGACGAGAAGCAGCGATCATTGGTGAAGTGATCGAAGATGAACACAACTTTGTGCAGATGGAGACCAGCTTTGGCGGTAACCGTGTGGTTGATTGGATTGCCGGCGAACAGTTACCGAGAATCTGCTAAGAGGCCTAAAGGTTAATGAGAATTTTATTGCTGACCCATGCATTCAACAGCCTGAGCCAACGGTTGCATATCGAACTGCGTGAACGGGGGCACGAGGTGTCGGTTGAGTTCGATATCAACGACGCCGTCACTATTCAGGCGGTTGAACTGTTTCAGCCTGATCTGATTATTGCGCCATTTTTAAAACGCGCCATTCCTGAACAGATCTGGGCCAATCACTGTTGCCTGGTGGTACATCCCGGAATCAAGGGGGATCGCGGTCCCTCCGCGCTTGATTGGGCTATTCTCAACGGCGAAGCGCGTTGGGGGGTGACGGTACTGCAGGCCAATGCCGAGATGGACGCCGGTGACATCTGGGCCAGTGGTGAATTTCCCATGCGTGCAGTGAGCAAAGCGAGCATCTACCGGCATGAGGTGACAGAGACCGCTGTGGCAGCCTGCTTAGAGGCGGTGGAGCGTTATCAGCAGGGTGACTATCAGCCGGAGCCCCTCGATTATCAAAACCCGGATGTACGTGGCACGCTGCAGCCGCTGATGAAACAACAGGATCGCCAGATCAACTGGCAGCAGGATACAACTGAAACAGTGCTGCGCAAGATCCGCTGTGCGGACGGTTTTCCAGGCGTACGTGATGAGATCAACGGTAGGAGTCTGTTTCTGTTTGACGCACGACCGGAACAGACCCTGCGCGGCGAGCCGGGAGAACTCATCGCGCGGTGTGGCAATGCTGTCTGCCGAGCCACAGTCGATGGCGCTGTCTGGATTGGACACCTGCGCGACAAAGCGGGCGATCATCCCTTTAAGCTACCCGCGGTTCAGGTGTTGGGTGACTCCGCAGTTGACCTGCCGGAGACCTCCGAAGGTTATCAGGAGATCTTCTATCAGCGCCGAGGTGATATCGGTTATCTCCAT
>JAKSCN010000504.1 GCA_022360595.1 Chromatiales bacterium | reverse complement strand
TTGATCTGTTTGAAGTGGTCCAGGTCAAGAAAGAGCAGGGCTATCCGTGTATCCATGCGCTTGGAACGCTTGATGGCTTGGTCAAATAGCTGCATGAAGGATATCCGGTTGGGCAGGAGGGTCAATTGGTCCGTATAGGCCAGTTCTTGCAGTCGCTTTTCCTTTTTCCGCTTTTCAGTGATATCACTGAACACGCTGACGTAGCTCACCACTACCTCATCTTTATCCTTAATAGTGGTGAGATTTATCCATTCCGGATAGACCTCTCCATCTTTCCGCCGATTGAATATTTCACCTTCCCAGTAACCATTTTGGTGAAGACCTCCCCACATGGCTTGGTAGAAACTGCGGTCGTGCAAACCGGAAGAGAGAATATTTGGATTTTTTCCCAGCACCTCCTCCTCGCTGTAGCCGGTAATCTCTGTAAAGGCCCGGTTGACTGCAACGATGTTCGCATTGGCGTCGGTTACCACTACGGCTTCCGCCATATTTTGGAATGCGGTTTCCGTTTGCTGTTGGCGGATACGGTTCTCGTAATCCAGAGTGATATCCCGGAACAGGACGACAGCACCGGCTATGCCCCCTTCGTTGTGCAAAGGGGAGCTGGTTACTTCAGTGCGAATCAGGCTTCCGTCGTGACGTGTGAAGGTCTCGTTACTACTTCTGTAGACATTCCCGGACATGGGCTCGATTCTTATCGGACAGTTTTCCACTGTTATGGGCTGGTCAGCAGAGTGGTGGTGAAAAAGGTTATGGGCGTTCTTGCCCTGCAACTCCTGGCCCGAGAATCCCAGTATATTTTGGGCTGCCTTGTTGCTGAACACGATGCTTCCCTGATTGTTCATCACGTACAAACCCTCGACCATATTCGAGGCAATAGTTTGTAGTTGCTGACGGGATCTCAGCCAGTGCCTGTAAGATCGTCCGCCCATAAAGAACAACACGCTTCCAAATATAAAAAACAGAAGGTGGTTACGTAGCAGTATCGGGTATTCGTTGCCAGGAAAGGACCCTACAATATAGGCAGCCGGACGGTCGGCGCTGTCTTTTACTGAAAGTAGAACCACCTGGTAGCAGTCGAAGTTGTCGATACACTTGTAGAGATTAATTGTCCGGCCCTCCTGCATGGCGACATTGACCTCGGGGTCGGCACCCAGGGCCAGATCCAGGGGCTGCAGGTAGGGTGGCGCTTCCATGGGCTGCATCAAATCACGCAGCGAGGAGCTTTCGTCCTCTATGACAAACTCTGGATGCACCGGAGTGTCACGGAACAGTGAGCTGACGCTAGGGTGGCTAACCGCCTCTACCAGGTTTTTCCTAAGCAGGAGCTGGGAAAAAGAGGCTGTATCCGTATTTCTCGAAGACAGCACGTCGTAGAGGGCATCGAATGCTACGCTGAAATCGGCCACTCCAACGAGCTGTCCGTCCTTGAGCAGTGGGAATGCGGCACGGAAACCGGGGTAAACACGCCCGTGCTCAAATCCTTGTGCATAACGGCTTTGGTCCAATACCCGGCGCAGTATGGGACGATCGTCGGCGATGGCATCATTATATAGATCAGGCCGATGCATCCTCAGGAAAGAACTGCCATCGGCCAGCAGGAACTGCAATACCCTTATCTTGCGCTCCCGCAGCAGTTTGAATGTGGGATACATGCGGCGATACAGCCTACCGCGTAGCCGATTCCTTTCCTCCGGGGAGGCCATGTTTGCCGCCGCTACACGCTCGATGATATCCGGGGTGTTGACCTCTTTTTGATAGATGGCTTCGACCAGACGGCCATAGCTGGAGGTTATACTCTCAACGGCCGTATCCAGTTGTGTTTCCCGGACCTTAAGGCGGTAGGCAACTTCCGAGGAAAAACTGTAGTAGGTGGCCAATCCAAAAATGGCTTCGACCACCAGGAACAGCGCAACCGCTATAAAGGTGGTGCGTTTCACTGCTCGGTACCGGGTATGGGCCATGGTATCCTGGTGAGCGCATCTGTGACGTCCTTGTAGTTACAATTATCGGGGGTAACGGCACCATTGCGGAACTGTTTGCCCCAACGGCTGACCAGTTTCCGGTCTTTTTCCGACGCCTGGGGGGCGAGCGTCAAAAGGGCTCTCTGAATTGCCGCTATCTCCTCCGGTTTTACCGTATTGGTATTGGCGATTAGGGCAAATCCGGGGAAGCGGGTGCTTTTAGCGATCGTCTTCAGGCCCATATGCGAATAGCGCTTCGAAATAGCGGTCTTGACCCCTGCTACATCATATTCGCCCCTGACCACTCCCAGGGCCGCCTTGGAATGGCTTCCCGCATAGCTAAAACTGTTGCCGTCGCCATCGATGGAGAGATTTGCCTGTTCAAGCATCTGGGATACAGCCATATAGCCGCAGGTTGAGTAGGGCTGGGTCAGTCCGATGTGTACTCTCTGCAGACTATTGAGTTCGAGCCCGCTGTCCTCGAACACCACCAGTGAACAGGTATAGCTGGTCTCGCCATGAGTGTCCCGGAAACAGACTACCGGTTCTTGGGCTTCAAACTGCTTTTTGAGAACCACATAAGGCAGGGGGCCGAGATAGGCAAGATCGATCTCGTCCCTGCTAAAGGCTTCGATGATCTTGGCATAGTCACGGAAAAACACCATCTTCAGCTTGTGTCCGGTCTTTCCGGATAGGAAGCCGGCCAGTCCCTGGAACTGTTCATGGATGATCTTCTTGTCTTCCAGGGGAAGTGGTGCAAAGCGCAGTTCCCGCGCGGAGGCATAACTACCGAGCAAGGTCAGTAAAATAATAACAGCGGGGAGGATGGCCTGTCTCATGGGATTCACCGTTATTTCTTACTTGTAGTGCTGGTGATCTCTAACTATATCGGCTAATTACGCAATAATTTTAATGTATTTGTTCTACCCTGCGGTAGTCCAGATCATGTTCCATTTAGTCGTATTATGAGATCCGCTTTTGAATTTGAAGAGACAATCGCCCCAAGTAATATCAGTTTTAGCTAATGGTTCGCTTCGGTTGTATAGCTGGAGTGGTTTAGGAAAAGCCATCTAGTCCGGTAATGGCCAGCTTGCCGTATTACACCAGGGTAGGATATTAAAATCTGCCGGCACAGCGGTCTATCGACAAGTCGACACCTCTTTTTATACAGCGATAGAGCAAATTTTCAACACCTATTCATACTAGCTCGAACCTAGGGCCTGAGTCCTCACGATCTACACCTCTTGGTTACCTGACATCTGGGATGATTTTGTCAATTGTAGATGGAGGTAATGTAAATGCGCTTATGGTGGTGCGTGGTCGCCCTTGTCGGGCTGAGTGCCTGTAGCAGTATGCCAAAGAGCTACACGCCCCAAGGTCCTGTCGAATCAGCGCCGGAGCTATGGCAGGGGTTAACGCAGGAGGTAACAGGTAAAACCGATCTATTGAGCCTGGTACCCAACACGGCTATTGAACCATGGTTGGATAAGGCACTGGTTGGTAACCCGGGGTTACGGCGGATGACGCTGGAACTGGCTGAGGCGGGGTGGATCACCCGTCAAGAGCGTGCGGGGCGCTTGCCCAATGTCTCTTTAGTTGCCGATGCGTCACGGAAGCGTGAGACAGATACGGAGAAAACGACAACCACCACCGGTTACGGTTTGGCGCTATCCGCCAGTTGGGAGCTGGATGTGTGGGGCCGTCTGGCCGACAGTCAAAATGCAAGTGAGCTGGATGAATCTGCACTGGCGGCTGACTTTCTGTACGCCCAGCGCTCGTTAGCCGCAAACTTCATAAAACGCTGGCTCACCTGGGTCAATGGCAAGCAGCTTCTGGCCGTCGAGGAAGAGCGCTTAAAAACCCTTGCTTTAAACGAAATGGTTGTGCGGAGGCGCTACCAATTAGGCCTTGGCAGCTTACAAGACCTCGAAACTGCTCGAACTGACGCGGAGCAAGCTGTCGCAAATGTCGCGGTGCAGGAGGAATCTGTAGCGGCGTCACAGCGCCAGCTACAGGAACTACTCGGTGTCATACAGCCAATCAATGCGCTGCTGGCGCAGTGGCCCGATATCGATTTCCCCAGAATCGAGTTGCCGGCATACAGTATGGGCCAGCGCCCCGATTTGATTGCCGCCTATCAACGTATTCAGGCGGCGGATAAGCGTAGTGTTGTGGCCTATAAAAACCTGTTGCCTGGATTCACGCTGAGTGTTGACCTGACACAGAACCGAGCCAGTAGTGGGGATTTGCTGACGACGGACCCGGGCTGGCTGCTATTGGGGAGTCTGACCCAACCTCTGTTTCAGGGCGGGCGTTTACGTGCTGAGTTGAAGGCGGCAGAACAACGCGCCGGGCAGGCCTATTGGGCGTATCGCGAAAGCCTATTGGCGGCACTGCTTGAAGTCGAAGCCGGACTAAGCCGGGAACGCAATCTGAAGCGGCAATACGAGGCGCTGAATCAAGCGCTGACACACGCACAAACCAGTCAGCGGCAATTCGAACAGCGTTATCGTCAAGGCCTGGCCTCTATTCTGGATCTATTGAACGCTCAACAAACCACTTTTGATATCCGTTCACGTGTCCTGCAAGTGGCGTTGGACCGTGCCAATAACCGTATTGATCTTGGATTGGCTCTCGGTTTGCCAATCAAGAAGGGGGCTTAAAGATGCCAACCAAAATTCGCAATACCAATTACTTACGTAAAACAATGATCACGTTGGTGGCAATCATGGTGCTGCCGGCGGCGATTGCCTATACGAGCTTTGCCATTGAGAATCAACCTGCGCCAGCGGTTAACAACTCACCAGCCCCTCTGCCCGTTGTCAGCGTGATATCAGTGAAAACCAAGACTCACCAGGCGCGATTGCAAGGGCATGGCAAAGCCCGCCCGCATTTTGAATTAACACTGAAGGCGGAAGTTGAAGGGCGCATTACAGCAGTCGGTCCCCAGTTGGAAATTGGTCATCGCATTGATACCGAAACGGTGCTTGCGACCATCGATCCTATCCCGTTTGAGCAGGGGGTTGCCGCAGCCAAACAATCGCTTGCGGAGGCTCAGTTAGCGCTATTACAAGAGCAGCGCGAGGCAGAGCGTGCGCGGGACGAATGGCAGAGGGCAAACCTGGGGGATGCGAAGGCATCACCGCTGCTGCTGCGAAAGCCCCAACTTGAAGCGGCCAAAGCCCGTTTAGAACAGGCTAGGGCAATGCTCAAACAAGCTGAGTCAGATTTATCACGTACCCGCATAAGAGCCCCTTTTGAAGCGATAGTTGTGGAGCGTCATGTTGCACCAGGACAGTATGTTAAGCCGGAGGAGGCTATTGCCACGCTATACAGTGTTGATCGTATGGATGTGCGCATCAACCTGCCTGTGCAACAGTGGTCTCTATTGCCGGATATAGATCAACTCAATGGAAACGATGCGGTGGTCCTGACAAGTACCAATGGGGAGCGATGGTTCGGTACAGTCAGTCAAATCGATCAGCATATTGATAATAATAGCCGTCAACGAAGCCTGGTCGTGAGTGTGGCCAACCCTCTACAACAATCTCCACCACTATTAGCGGGTACTTTTTTAACCGCTCAGATTGTAGGTATTCACCAGGGGGATCTGCTGGCGGTGCCGGCCAGCAGTCTCACAAGTACGGGTGATATTTGGTACGTTACCGACGCCAGTCGATTGGCCCATTTCCAGGCTCGAATCGTTTTTCAACAGGATGGCACGCTGTATGTACAGGCTCCCGCTGGGCTAGAAGGTGACAGGTCAAACAGATCTTTAGCGGTTTTAACCGCACCACTATCTTCTTATGTGTCTGGGCAAGTAGTTGCTCCTCTATTCAATAATGAAGTGATCTTGTGATGGGCCGTCAATCCAATCAAGCAGGCGCCGAATCCGGGGTGATTGCCTGGTTTATTAAGAACCCGGTGGCAGCTAATCTCTTAATGCTCGTGATTCTTGCCTTAGGGGTTGTTACCGCACTAGGCCTGCGTATTGAGGGTTTCCCCAGTGTCGACCCGACCACAATTACTGTGGATGTAACGTATGAGAGTGGGGATGCGCGGCAGGCTGAAGAGGGCATCGCTATTAAAATGGAGGAAGCCCTACAGGGGATAGCGGGAATCAAGAACATCAGGTCAACCAGC
>JAKSCN010000532.1 GCA_022360595.1 Chromatiales bacterium | reverse complement strand
TTGAAGGCAATATCGTTTTTCAGAACAACTCATAACGCACTATCGACATGACTGACAACAAAGCGCACCGCGACACTATTTTTCTCGAAGATGCCGAGATCATCTCCCATGAGGCCCACGACGGCGACCAGTACGTCCTGCGGGTCAAGGCCCCCAGTATCGCCGAGTCGGCGCTACCCGGCAGCTTCGCCCACATTCAGTGCGACCGCTCCAAGCCGCTGAGGCGACCGATCTCAATCATGCGTGTCTCTGCTACCCAAGGCTGGGTCGATTTTCTCTACAAGGCAGTTGGTGAAGGTACCCGTCTACTAGCGACACGCCAGGTCGGCGAACAGATCAGTGTCATGGGGCCGATTGGCGTACCCTTCTCCATCCACAAATCCCGCCCGCTGCTGATTGGTGGAGGCGTGGGGATGCCGCCGATGATCTTCACCGCTGAATCACTAAAAGACCAGGATAACTATCAACCCTTTGTGATTCTTGGCTCGGAAGTACCCTTCCCCTTCAAACCCAAGCCCTCTCAGATCCTTATGCCAGAGCTCCCTGATGGCGTGATTGCAGCCATGCCGCTGCTGGATGACTGGGGCATCGCCAGCCGCCTGACCAGTCTGCAAGGCTATGCAGGTTGTCATCAAGGCTATGTTACAGATCTGGCCAGGGCCTGGCTCGACGCTCTGGATGATGAGGCGCGCGCTGAAGTGGAGATTCTCTCCTGCGGCCCGCACCCGATGCTGGAGGCTGTTGCCAAACTGGCCACTGAGTACGACATCCCCTGCCAGGTTTCTCTGGAGGAGTTCATGGCTTGCGGCGTTGGTGGTTGTGCCGGTTGTGTCGTGGAGGTTCAAACACCAGAGGGCCCGGCGATGAAGCGGGTCTGTGTGGATGGTCCGGTATTCGATGCGCGAGCCGTATTCGCAGCTTAAAGCCCACTAATGACTCTGGTGGGTGATTTAAAGCAATCACCCACCGCGCTTCATCAACTCACTCATCAACCAATGAAACAGTATTCATTCTGGCTGAGTACTGATCGGCTGAACCACTGCCCAGTTTAATCATCAAGCGCACCTCGTTGGCCGAATCGGCATGGAGGATGGCATCGTCATAAGTGATCTCGCCTTGCTGATAGAGATGGTAGAGGGCCTGGTCAAAGGTCATCATGCCCTGCTCAGTAGAGCGCTTCATCAGCTCTTTCAGCTTATGCACTTCACCCTTACGAACCAGATCCGCGGCAAGTGGGGTATTGATCAATATCTCCACCACCGGGCGTCTGCTCTTCCCATCCGGGCGGCGCACCAGTTGCTGGGCAACAATTGCCCGCAGGTTTAGCGAGAGATCCATAAAGACCTGATCACGTCGGTCTTCAGGGAAGAAGTTGATAATACGATCCAGCGCCTGGTTGGCGTTGTTGGCGTGCAGGGTGGAGATGCAGAGATGGCCGGTTTCGGCAAAAGCGATAGCGTGCTCCATGGTCTCGCGGGTTCGGATCTCCCCGATCAGAATCACATCCGGCGCCTGCCGCAGCGTGTTCTTCAGTGCTATCTCATAGGACTCGGTATCAATCCCGACCTCGCGCTGAGTGATAATACAGCCGGCATGTTCATGAATGAACTCCACCGGATCTTCCACGGTAATGATATGGCCCGAGCTATTACGGTTACGGTAACCCAGCATGGCGGCCAGTGAGGTCGATTTACCGGTGCCTGTCGCACCGACAAAGATCACCAACCCACGCTTGGTCATGGCCAAGTCCTTAATCACCGGCGGCAGCAACAGATCCTCGATCTTTGGAATGCGTGTTTCGATACGACGCAACACCATGCCCACTTCATCGCGCTGCACAAAGGCGCTGACACGGAACCGGCCATTATCCTTAGAGTTCACCGCGAAGTTACACTCATTGGTGTGTTTGAACTCTTCACGCTGAGAGGAGTTCATCAGATCAAATACCAACTCGCGCGCCTGCTCATCGCTGATACGGGTTTTGGAAACGGGAGTGATACGCCCATGCACCTTGATGCAGGGTGGCATACCGACGGTGATAAACAGATCCGAAGCTTTCTTATGAACCATCAGGTTCAACAGAGAATTAAAGTCCACGTCAATCCTCTCTCTAAAATTCCAATCTTCCTGTTAACGTTTCAAATACTAATCACCTCAGGTGAAAAGATCCTTGTTAACAGCCTTGGTGCGAGCGTCAATTCGACTGACCCAACCACGCTTGACCAGCTCCTGCAGATGCTGATCGAGGGTTTGCATGCCGTTCGCCTGACCGGTCTGGATAGCCGAGTACATCTGCGCCACCTTATCTTCACGAATCAGGTTACGAATGGCCGGTGTTCCCACCATGATCTCCCAGGCGGCGGTACGGCCACCACCCACCTTCTTCATCAGAGTCTGGGCGATAACCGCGCGTAAAGACTCCGACAGCATGGAGCGGACCATCGATTTCTCACCGGCCGGGAACACATCGATAATACGGTCGATAGTTTTTGCGGCGGAGCTGGTATGCAGCGTACCGAACACCAAGTGCCCCGTTTCCGCGGCCGTCAGCGCCAGGCGGATGGTTTCAAGGTCACGCAACTCCCCCACCAGGATGATATCCGGGTCCTCACGCAACGCTGAACGCAGCGCTTCGGCAAACCCCAAGGTGTCACGATGCACCTCACGCTGGTTGACCAGACACTTCTTACTGGTGTGAACAAATTCGATAGGATCCTCAATGGTGAGGATATGGGCATAGTCCGAATCGTTCTTATGATCCATCATCGCCGCCAGGGTGGTCGACTTGCCCGAGCCGGTCGGCCCTGTCACCAAGACCAAACCGCGGGGTACGCTGATGATGTCTTTAAAGGTATCGGGGCAACCGAGGTCTTCCAGGGTCAGCACTTTAGAGGGAATGGTACGAAATACCGCGCCAGCGCCACGATCCTGATTAAAAGCGTTCACACGAAAGCGCGCCAAACCGGGAATCTCGAATGAAAAGTCTGTCTCCAGGAACTCCTCAAAATCCTTACGCTGCTTATCGTTCATGATGTCGTAGACCAAGCCATGCACCATTTTGTGCTCAAGCGCCGGCACATTGATACGCCGGATGTCGCCATCGACACGGATCATCGGCGGCAAACCGGCGGACAGATGCAAGTCCGAGGCATTATGCTTGACACTGAATGCTAAAAGCTCAGCAATATCCATACGACACTTCCCCCTGGAGATTCATAAGGTATAACACCACTCTCTTTATATATCGTTTTGTTGTCGCCACTCTTGAAAATCGCCCGCGCAACTTCCATTATGGGCAAAGCTATCATGATTCTGATCTAATATCAGGATGCTATCTGTTAACGATTATTAAAGCACACATCTATTAGCATTATCACAATGGATTCAATTCAGGCCCGCCTTCAACAAGTCCAGGAACAGATCCGTAACGCGGCTGAACAGGCTGGACGCCAGGGCGATAAAATCGAACTACTGGCAGTCAGTAAAACCCGTCCGGTACCTGACATTGAAGCGGCGATGGCCGCAGGCCAAGTGGCCTTTGGTGAGAACTACTTGCAGGACGCTCTGAGTAAAATCGAGGCGCTGAGAGACAGTTCGGCCCAGTGGCACTTCATTGGCCGTATTCAGAGCAATAAAACACGCCCGATCGCGGAAAACTTTGACTGGGTTCACAGTCTGGACAGCATCAAACACGCGCAGCGGCTGAATGACCAGCGTCCGGAACAGCTCACTGCGCTCAACATCTGCCTGCAAGTCAATATCGACCAGCAAGCCAGCAAAGGCGGACTAACACCAGAGCAACTGCCCGAAGCAATCGATAAGATCCAGGCAATGCCGCGTCTTAAGCTCCGTGGTCTGATGGTGATTCCCGCCCCAGCTACGGAACTGGAAGCTCAGCGCCAACCGTTCAGCCAGTTGCGCCAGCTACGCGACAACCTGGCAACACCCGAGCTTCCGCTGGAGACCCTCTCAATGGGGATGTCCGGCGACCTCACAGCAGCTATCATGGAAGGAGCGACTATTGTGCGTATCGGCACCGCGATATTTGGCCCTCGTCCACCCATGAACAGAACATCAAACAACGCTTAATTTGGAGAAGACGTTGAACCAGAAACACTCAGGTAGACTCCCGGATCTATCCAATAAAACCATCACCTTCATCGGTGCCGGCAATATGGCATCCAGCCTGATTGGTGGATTGATCGCCGACAGTTATCCCGCTCAGCGCATTGTCGCCAGCGACCCAAGCTCGACCAAACTGGCCGATCTCTCAGCACGCTACGGTATCCAATCAGCCGCCAGCAACGAAGAGGCAGTTGCCCAGGCCGACGTGGTGGTCCTGGCAGTCAAACCCCAACTCTTACATCAGGTTGTTGAACCACTCACTGCGCTGGTGCAAAAGCATCAGCCACTGGTGGTCTCCATTGCCGCCGGTGTGCGCGAAGAGGCGATTCAGCGCTGGCTGGGAGGCAACATCAGTCTGGTGCGCACCATGCCTAACACCCCTGCGATGATTCAGGCCGGCGCAACCGTACTGCACGCAGGAGACAACGTCACTGCCGAGCAGCGCGATCTGGCCGAATCGATCATGCGCGCCGTAGGACTCACCATCTGGGTCGATGAGGAGGCGAGCCTGGACCCGGTCACCGCCCTCTCCGGTAGTGGCCCGGCCTATTTCTTCCTGGTGATGGAGGCTATGGAGCAGGCCGCCGTGAACATGGGCATCACCCCAGAGAGCGCCCGTCTGCTGACCCTGCAAACCGCCCTCGGCGCCTCACGCATGGCAATCGAGAGCAGTGATGGCCCCAGCACCCTGCGCCAGAAAGTCACCTCACCTGGCGGCACCACTGAGCGTGCGCTCTCGATCCTGGAAGCCGGTGATATCCGTACGCTTTTTGACAAAGCACTAAGCGGCGCGAAAGAGCGCTCCATTGAACTGTCTGAACTACTGGGAAATGAGTGATGGGCAACAACTACTTCTCTGACCCGGTGGTCTTCCTTATTCAGGTTATCTTCGGCACCTATGCGCTAGTGGTACTGCTGCGTTTTTTGCTGCAACTGTTTCACGCCGATTTTCACAATCCGGTCTCTCAGTTTGTGGTGAAAGTGACCAGTCCGGTACTCAAACCGCTCAGACGGATTGTTCCCGGTATTGGCGGCATGGATATCGCCTCACTGGTCCTGGCCTGGCTGGTCAAATCCCTGGAACTGGGCCTGATACTGGTAGTCACCGGCACTGGAGCTCACTTTATATCAGCTTTTTTCTGGTCCCTGCCGGAACTGCTCGGGCTGGCCATCAATGTGTTTTTGATCGCGATTCTGATCCAGGTGATTCTGAGCTGGGTGGGTACAGGCGGCTATAACCCCGCTGCCAGCTTGCTCTACAGCCTGACTGAACCGCTGCTGCGCCCTGCCCGCCGTATTGTACCGGTCATCGGAGGACTCGATATCTCGCCCATGCTGGTGATGATTGGACTGGTTCTATTGAAAATGCTACTGCTTCCACCACTGCAGATGCTGGTCGGCAGCCCGTTTCTATAAACGATGGCAACTTGGCACCACTGGGACGGTGACGACCTGATTCTCAGCCTGCGCATCCAACCAAGGGCCGCGAAAAATGAGTTCGCCGGCCCTTATAACGATCAGTACAAGCTGCGTATCAAGGCGCCGCCGGTGGACGACAAGGCGAACGGCGAGGTGATCGCCTTCCTGGCCAAGCAGTTTGGCGTGCCCAGAGGGAAAATCAAGCTTGAGAGCGGCGAAACCGGCCGCAATAAACGTGTACGAATTCACAAACCGTTAAAGTTCCCTTTACCTATCAACGCTAAATAGGTGATTAACAAAATTTTTCTGGCAAAAAACGTCTATAATTGCTTGAATGTGTTGATGGACGTTAAATAATTCTAGAGAACAACAATGGAACAATCCCGCCTCGATAAACAACTACAAGCCTACGAGCAATGGAAGGCTGGACTGATCCACACCGTGTCCGATTACCGCGACTGGCTACACCGCCATAAACTGGCCACCGTTGAGAGTGAGAAGCGCCTCAAGGACTGCATAGCCGCACTGGACAGTGATCGCCTCACTATCGCCTTCGTGGCCGAGTTTTCCCGGGGTAAAACCGAACTGATCAACGCCATCTTCTTCGCCGATTATGGCCGCCGTCTGCTGCCATCCACAGCGGGACGCACCACCATGTGTCCGACCGAGATGTTCTACGATCACCAGGAGGATCAAGCCTATGTGCGCCTGCTGCCAATCGAGACCCGTCTGGACGACGCTACCATCAACGAGCTGAAGAAAGACAAGGATCTTTGGATCACCCACCCTCTCGATATCGATTCCGCCGATCAGGTTGAAGAGTGCTTGCAAGAGGTGGTCCAGACCCGCCGCGCCACCTTGGAAGAGGCGATCAAGCTGGGCATGTACGACCCGGCCAATCACCCTCAGCAGAAGCAGCCGCCCACCCATGTGGAGATCCCGAAATGGCGTCATGCATTGATCAGCTTCCCACACCCGCTGTTGAAACGTGGTCTCAACATCCTCGACACCCCCGGTCTCAATGCTCTGGGTAGCGAGCCTGAGCTAACCCTGAACATGCTGCCTTCGGCCCAGGCCGTTCTGTTTATTCTGGCCGCCGATGCGGGGGTCACCCGCACGGATCTGGAGATGTGGCAAAATCACATCAAAGGATTTCATAACAGCCGTAAGCGCGGTATGACAGTGGTGCTGAACAAGGTGGACACCCTCTGGGACGACCTGAAAGATGAAGGCACCATCCACCAATCGATCGAAGATCAACGCAGCAGCACCGCCAAAATACTGGGTATCAGCAAAAACGCCATTTTCCCTGTCTCAGCCCAAAAAGGTCTATTGGCGAAAATCAAGCACAATCAGGCTCTGCTGGATAAAAGCGCCTTGCAACAACTGGAGAACTATCTCTCCAAGGACATCCTCAACTCCCGCCAGGAGATTGTGCAGGATACGATTACCGCTGAAATCAGCCATATGCTGGAAAACACCCGCGGCATCGTCGCCACCAAACTGCACGGTATTAAAAAGCAGTTGGAAGAGCTGCGCGAGCTCAGCGGCAAAAGCCAGGATGTCATCGAACACATGATGGCCCGCACCCGTGAGGAGCAGGCCGAATATATGCGCAACGTCAACAACTTCCAGGCCAGCCGCAAGGTGCTGAAAGAGCAGGTCAATATACTCCATGGCGCACTCGACCTGGCCAAACTGGAAGACACCATTACTGAAACCCGCAAGCGGATGTCCGGCAATTGGACCACCGCCGGGTTAAAGGCCAACATGCGTTTTCTGTTTGACGATATGCGCGGCAATATGCAGACCGTGGTCGATCAAAGCGAACAGGCGCGCAAACTGATCCGCAGCATCTATCGCCGTTTTCAGAATGAGCACGGCTTCGCGGTGGTGCAACCCAAAATGTTCTCGATTATGCGCTACCGGGTTGAGCTGGAGCTGCTGCACCAAGAGGCAGAGATCTTCCGCAAAAGCCCTGTCACCACCATGACCGAGAAACACTTCGTGGTGAAGCGTTTCTTCATCGCCATGGTGAGCCGCGCCCGAGATATCTTCTTTCAAGCCCGGCAAGAGATCGATAGCTGGCTGAAGACCGCGCTGGAACCGCTGATCTTTCAGATCCAGGAGCACAAAAACCTCATGGAGCGCAGGTTGCAGGACCTGCAAAAGGTGAGTCGTTCGCGTGAAACCCTGGAGGGGCGCATCACCGAACTGCAGAGCCAATACAACGCGATTGCCAGACAGCTCACCATTCTCAGGAATTTACACAACAACCTGAACAATACGCGCCCTATTGTGGACGAAGAGCGAACCCGACCACGACTGATCAGTACCCGCTCTTAGAACTTGTTAGGGCCTTTACGCTAATTTAACTGGCCTCCGTTATCCGACACCGCCCTCTACCGACTTAAGAGGGTAAACGATATTCGGTTTTCGGCCCCAAGCCCTTCATACAGCAAAGATAGTGAGAAATCTCTTAAGGCCTGTTAACACGAATAGCTTATGATGCAGACACAATCAAATTGGTGTTACCAAGCCCTAGCCGTAGCATCTAAACTTTAATTACAGTAGACACTCCTCCGGCAGAGGGAACATAACATTTAATCATCACTGCCCATGAGCAGTGGCGGGAGCTACCATATGCAGCGACTAACATCTCTCACTCTTCTATTATTGGCCCTGCTGTTGCCACTACAAGGCATGGCTGAAAACAGCACAAAGGCGGAAGGCTACACCATTCATCACAACGCCCTTCCGGTCACCACACTCAGCCCCGATATCGCCACAACCTATAATCTGATTCGCAGTAAATACCGCGGACTGATCAACATCAGTGTGATCAAGGATATCCCCAACACTACAGGTAAGGCTGTCAGCGCACGGGTCGACGCCTATTCCACCAACCTGATCGGCAAACGCCACAACATCAAGCTGCGCGAAATCCGTGAAAAAGAGGCAATCTACTACATCGGTGACTTCCCGATCGTCGACCAGGAGACCCTCAAATTCTTCCTGGAAGTGCAGCCAGAGGGGCATGACACCCCCATCAAAACAACCCTCAGTCAGGAATTTTTCATCGATTGAACCGTGGCTGATATCCTACCCTTCAAAAAGCCCAAATTGAGTGAGCGGCACAAGGGGAGTACCTTGTGCCGTCACGGCCACCACAAGTGGCAGGCGGACAAAAAGCGGGTATTTGACGTAAAACAGGGCAAGCTGGTTACACTTTATCGCTGTAGTCGCTGCGGAGTAACCAAAAACCGGCTTACCTGATTACACCATAAGCCAAGGCACTACCGCTCTATCAGCAAACAGTTTTGGACAATCCCGCCCGGGTCTGGAACAATTCCCGCACAAAAAAGATGTAACCGGTAAATTAATATCCATATGCTATTAAATATTGCGGCAATCATTGCAGGTTTTGCCATTTTGGTCTGGGGCGCTGACCGGTTTGTGATCGGTGCGGCCGCCATGGCCAGAAACTTCGGGGTCTCCCCTATGTTGATCGGGCTAACCATTGTCGGTTTTGGCACCTCAGCACCAGAGATTCTGGTCTCCGGCGTAGCCGCCTTTCAAGGTAACCCTGGCCTGGCAATCGGCAATGCCATCGGCTCCAACATCGCCAATATAGGGCTGATCTTGGGGGTAACTGCACTGATTGCACCTCTTAGTGTCAATTCGGACACCCTAAAACGGGAATATCCGATACTCCTCGCCGTATCACTGCTGGCCGTGGCGGTCATGTATGACCGACAACTGACTCTCATCGACGGTCTGCTAATGCTTACCACCCTGGTGGCTGTACTCTACATTCTGGTGCGAATCGGCATGCGTAAACGCAACGCCGATCCCCTGATCGAGGAGTTCGAAGCGGAGATTCCCGCCGCCATGGCCACCAGTAAAGCACTGATAATGTTTGCCGTCGGCCTGATCGCGCTACTGGTCAGCTCGCGCATGCTGGTGTGGGGCGCGGTCAATGTGGCAACAGCCTTTGGTGTCAGCGACCTGGTGATCGGTCTCACCATTGTCGCCTTGGGGACCAGCCTGCCTGAACTGGCGGCAAGTATCGCCAGCGCCCTGAAGAACGAGCACGATCTGGCTATCGGTAACGTTATCGGCTCCAACATCTACAACATTCTGGCGGTGCTATCCATGCCCGCGCTGATCGCCCCAGGCACCTTTTCCGATGTCGCTTTCGTTCGCGATATCCCTGTGATGATGGGGTTGACCCTGGCCCTTCTGGTCATGGCTTACGGATTCAAGGGTCAAGGGCGCATCAATCGTATTGAAGGCGCCCTGCTGCTGGCTGTCTTCCTCGGCTACCAGGGTCTGCTATTTTTGAGTGCTCACCAGGCGGCTCATGATGAAGCCACAGCAGACGCCATCGTCATTACCACTAATTCACAACCATCATGAGCAAACAGGTATCTCTCTCCGCCGACGAGGCAAGCAAGCTGCAGACCCTGGGTCTGGCAGTTATCAAAAACGAGGCAGCAGCAGTGGCTGCACTGGCCGATCGCATCAACGGCGATTTTGCCAGCGCCTGCTTCCACATGCTCAACTGTAAAGGCCGGATTGTGGTAACCGGCATGGGCAAATCGGGCCACATCGGCAGCAAGATCGCCGCCACCCTGGCCAGTACTGGCTCGCCCGCCTTCTTCGTCCACCCGGGTGAAGCCAGTCATGGCGACTTGGGGATGATCACCGACAAAGATGTCGTTCTGGCGCTCTCCAATTCAGGCGAAACCGGTGAACTATTGACAATCCTGCCACTGATCAAGCGGCTGGATGTCCCGTTGATCGCCATGACCGGCAATCCCAACTCCAATCTGGCCCGTGAGGCCGATACCCATCTCGATATCAGTGTTGCCGAGGAGGCCTGCCCACTCAATCTGGCGCCCACCTCCAGCACCACTGCCACCCTGGCGATGGGTGACGCCCTGGCCATCGCTCTACTGGAGGCGAAAGGTTTCACCCACGAGGACTTCGCACGCTCCCACCCGGGCGGCAGCCTCGGACGGCGGCTGCTCCTGCATGTACGCGACATCATGCACGCCGGCAGTGAGATCCCGCTGGTGCAGCAGAATGCAGATTTGAAAGAGGCTCTGGTAGAGATGACCAACAAGGGGCTGGGTATGACCGCGGTAATCGATCCCAACGGCAAAATCGCCGGAATCTACACCGATGGCGATCTACGCAGAACCCTGGACAAACCCATTGATCTGCAGCAGTGCAAGGTCAATGAGGTGATGACACGAGAGTGTAAAACCATCTCGGCGGACATTCTGGCTGCCGAGGCACTCACCATCATGGAAGAGAATAAAATCAACGCACTGATTATCGTCGACGAACAACAACAAGTAATCGGTGCTATCAATATGCACGACCTGCTCAGAGCAGGTGTTGTTTAGAGAGCGAGGAGAAGCTATGCAAGACATCATGGATCGCGCGGCGCAGATTAAACTGATTATATTTGATGTGGACGGCGTCCTCACCGATGGCAGCCTCTACCTGGGCGATGACGGCCAGGAGTACAAGGCGTTCAACTCCAAAGATGGCCACGGTATGAAAATGTTGCAGGAGACCGGTGTGACAATTGGGATCATCACAGGCCGCAGCTCCCAAGTGGTTGCCACCCGCATGGACAGCCTCGGTATCGAGCACGTCTACCAGGGACAGCACGACAAAGTCCCCGCCTATCTGGAACTCTTGGAGAAACTGGACCTCCAACCTGAGCAGGTCGCCTATGTCGGTGACGACATTGTGGATCTACCTATCATGAACAGAGTGGGGCTGGGTATTGCCGTACAGGATGCCCATAAAAAAGTGAAACAGCACGCTCACTGGCAGACCGAAGCGGACGGTGGTCGCGGCGCGGCACGAGAGGTGTGCGAGCTGCTGATGGAGGCCCAGGGCAATCTTGAAACCATGTACGCCAAATACCTGTAGCCGTGGAAAAACGTTTTGTCATCATTATCGCCCTCTGCGCGCTGGTCGTCAGCAGTTGGATGCTCACCCAGAACGGGGAGCCGAAAGAAGAGGACCAAGCAACCAGCGACGCAGCAGATTTCTTTGCCGATAAACTGGTGTTGACCACCTTCAACGCCGAAGGCCAGCTCAACCAGCGCATGACGGCGGACAAGCTACTCCACTTTCCCGAAAACAAAAGCACCGAACTCACCAACCCACAAGTCACTGTTTTCAATGGTGAAAAGCCGCCCTGGCAGGTCAATGCGAAACGCGGCAAGGTGTCCGACGACGGCGAGCAGGTGCTGCTCAGCGGCGGCGTAACTATCGACCGTCCTGCCGACAGCGAGGAGCCACCGCTGCACGTTGTCACCGACAACCTGCATATCCAACCAAAAAACAACTACCTCGAGACCGATAACAAGGTACACTTGACCAGTCTCAACAACCAGGTGGAAGCGACGGGCCTGCAAGCTTGGTTCAACCCATCGGTACGTATCAAATTATTGGCAGAGGCACGGGGACATTATGAGGTTCAGTAACAGTCATCGAGCGAAGTCCAACTGGGGTTGGGCGCTGCTGTTTTTACTCTGCAGCCAACCACTATTGGCACTCGAATCGGACAAGGACCAACCGATCAATATCGAAGCGGACAGTGTTGAAATTGATGACGCAAAGAAACGGAGCATCTACAAAGGCAATGTCATCCTGACCCAAGGCAGCATCCGCATCACAGCAGACAGCGTTGCGATCACCCAGAAAAACGGCACGGCCGATCACGTCCTCGCCACCGGCAATCCTGTCACCTTCCGACAGAAAGGTGAAAAGGCCGCGGAAAACATCAACGCGGAAGCCAAAAAGGCTGAATATCAAGCCAAAGACGACACCCTGATCCTGCAGGGCAGTGCCGAGCTGATCCAGGGCAAGGATGTATTCAAAAGTGACCGCATTGTCTACGACCGTACCAAATCGGTGGTCAAGGCTGGCACCAGCGCCAAAGGCACAGGGCGCGTCCGTGCAACTATTCATCAGTCCAAAGACGACGATAAATAAAGGTCAGATTAAGCAGCAATGACCACTCTCTCCGCGGCCCATCTGGTCAAACACTACCGCAAACGGGCGGTAGTGAAAGATCTCTCACTCAGCATCGAGAGCGGTGAAATCGTCGGCCTGCTCGGTCCCAACGGGGCCGGCAAAACCACC
>JAKSCN010000153.1 GCA_022360595.1 Chromatiales bacterium | reverse complement strand
CCGTGTACTCTATAAAACCTTGCTGCCGCGTCTGCTGGTGCAGATGGAGACGGCGCTGCAGGAGTATCGAGGTAACCCGGAGTATCTTTACGAAACGCTGCGGGTCTATCTGATGTTTAGTGATCCCAAGCGTCTGCAAAAAGATCTGGCCCACGCCTGGGTGCTGCAGGACTGGGAGAAAAACCTGCCCTATGAGATAGAGCGCGACACGCTTCTGGCCATGAACGGCCACCTGGAAGCGCTGCTTGAATCCTTCCCTCAACAGCCGCCAGTCGAGCTGGATGGTGAGTTGGTCTCCAGTGTGCGCTCCATTCTCCAGTCACTGCCGGTTGCCACGCGCATCTATTTTCGCTTTAAGGGCGATGCGATGGCCGATAGTGAATTACGGCCATTTCGCTTTATCGATGAGGTGGGTGAGGACGCCGCTTTTATCTTTCAGTTCAACAGCGGCAAATCGGTCACCCACGGTATAAATGGCTTCTTCACCAAAGAGGGCTATCGCAAGTACTTTATCGATCCTGACAATGCGATCCGTGACAAGTATCTCGATGAGCAGTGGGTGATGGGTGAAGAGTTTGGCGCTGAAACCAGGGAGATGAACTTTGCCCGCATTGAAGAGCAGGTGGAAAACCTCTATCTGGATGACTATCTGCAAACGTGGCGTCTCTATATGGACGACCTGGATATCGTGCCGATGAACTCCACCTCCCAGACCCTCTCGATCCTGAGTGAGTTGGCAGAGCAGAATTCACCCTTGATCAAGCTGCTCAAAGGCATCAAAAGGCACACCACCAAAAAGACCTTTTCGGTATTTGAAGAGCTGCAAGAGAGTGAAAACGCGGAGGAGAAAGTCGCTGGTGAAGATTCGGCTCTGGATAAGATCAAGCAAAAGCTCTACAGCAGCAAAGAGATGCCTGAAGAGCTGATGGTGAAGGATGGAGAGAATCAGGTTACCCGTTATTTTGAAGCGTTGAATGCACTGACCACCACCCACGATGGTAAGAACCTGCCGATCCAGGATACGATCAGAATGATCGATGAGCTGTTCATCTATCTGGGTGCTCTCGACAAGTCGCAAAACAAGGGACGGGTGGCCTGGAACGAATCAAAGAATCCGCTGGGCGGCTCCGACGTTATGCGTGAAATGACGGTTGAGATATCCCGTCTGCCGGAACCGCTCTCGCGTATCATGAACCGTATCTCCAACCGGGCCACGGCGCAGACTGTCTCCGACGCTCGTAACTACATGCAGCGGCAGTGGATTAGCGATGTCTCCACACGTTGCACCGATATGATTGCCAATCGCTATCCCTTCAACAAAAAGAGCAAGCGTGAAGCCACCATGGATGACCTGGCCGCTTACTTCGGCCCCAACGGTATTGTCGAACGCTATTTTGACGACTACCTGATCGACTATGTCGACACCTCCCGCCGCCCCTGGCAGTGGACGCGGGCCAATGGCGTCAATACCGGTTTCTCAAGTCGTGCGCTGCAACAGGTTGAGATCGCCAAGGTTATTCGTGACACCTTTTTCAGGGCCGGCTCATCGACGCCATCCATCAGCTTCGAAATCAAACCGATCGAGATGGATAAGAATATCTTGCGGATGGGCCTGTTGATCAACGACCAGCAGATGAACTATTCCCATGGGCCAAGAGGCGGAAAACGCTTTAGATGGCCCAATCTGGACAATAACAGAGGCATTGCGCGTCTTGTCTTTACTACTACCGAGGGTCAAGAGTCGATCACCGAACACGGAGACTGGGCGCTGTTCAGACTTTTCGATAGGGCCAAAATTAAAAAGCTTGATAGGAATAGATTTATGCTCACTTTTGTTCTGAAGGGGCGCCACCGTGTGTCACTGGAACTGCGGGCGGGGAGTGTATATAACCCATTCATGCTGTCCGAGCTTTCACAAGTAAGGTGTAACTGATATGGAAGCGCTCGATATCGGTGTATACGGAAAGCTGCCGGCGCATGCAGACTTTGTGACTCATCACATTGACGCAGACACCAGCAACAAGCTTTACGAGTGGTTGCAATCAATGCTCTATCTATCTCGCGAGCAGATGGGCGAAAGCGATTGGCTCTCCGCCTATCTGATTGCACCGCCCTGGTATTTCCTGCTGACGGATGAAGTGCAGCAACGTCCACCTTTACTGGGTGCAATGCTGCCCAGTGTCGACAAGGTTGGGCGCTATTTTCCGTTAATACTCACCGCAACAGTCGAGCAGAGTGCGATCACCGGTGACTGGCTGTTCAAAGAGGGGAGCAAAATATTGGCCACCCTGGATAGATGTGGCGTAATGGCGCTACAGCAGCGGTGGCGCATCGATGAGTTGACGGCCTATATCGGCGAAGAGCTATCGATGGGGGAAGCGCAAGAGACGGCGCCAGTGCCGGAGCCGGGCCCCTTCTATGAAATCGATCTGTTAAACATGATGGAGGATGAGCTGTCGTCACAAAACATAGGCTCGATCTGGTGGAATGCATCCGGCAGTAACAGCTTATGCAGCTTGAAAGGCATGCCTACCGTCAATGAGTACATGTTCATGCTGACCGGAGCATCTTGAAGGGTGCTAAAGAATAATGGATAGCCCTACACATACAGCGTACGCACTACCCTGGAGTGGCTACGGCCGTTCCGATGTCGGTACTGTCAGAGAGGAGAACCAGGACAGTTTTCTGGTGTTGGACTCCTGCGGCATATGGTGTGTCGCGGACGGAATGGGAGGCCATAAAGAGGGCGGTATTGCCAGTCACCTGGTAACACAGTCACTTGAAACATTAATCAATTATCAACCCGAGAGT
>JAKSCN010000428.1 GCA_022360595.1 Chromatiales bacterium | reverse complement strand
TTTATTTTTGTCACCTGTCTGGTCATCACGCTGGTCATCTATTTCCTGTCGCGCTTTTTCACCAAACAGTTCAGCCAACTGGGTGACGCCTTGAAAGGGCTATATGTAGGCAACTACTACATACGCCTGCACGTTGAGCGGATCGATGAGGTCGGCTATGCCAAGCGGCAGTTCAACGAACTGGCCGAACAGATGGAAGCCTATATGCGTGAGTCCGAACCGGACTACAAAGGGGAAGACCTGCCAGAGTCGAAGATCTCGGAAACACCAGATAAAACAGTTTTGATATTAAGAAAAGAGGAAGTTACATGAACACCAGGGCCTTGATCGGTAAGCTCTCCGGCGTATGCAGACAGGCAGTGGAGAAGGCGGCAACCATCGCCGTCAACCACAACCACTATGCGATCGAACTGGAGCATCTCCTGTTGGCTCTCGTCGAGACGGACGCCACATCCGTCCGCCAGACCATGAGAAAGTATGGGCTTAATCCTGAAGCCTTCAGCAAAGAGCTGGAGACCAAGCTGGAGACCTTCAGCAAAGGCAACACCAGTGCACCATCTTTCTCGCCACGGGTGATCGAGTTGATTCGCAAAGCCTGGCTGCTCTCCAGTCTGGAATATGGTCAACAAGAGGTGACCGGTATCGCCTTGATTGTCGCACTCTTTAAAGACGACGCGATGAAACTGCTGCTGTCATCACAAAGCATGGCGCTGCAACAGTTCGATAGTGAAGGCTACATCAATGATGGTCCCAACCTGATTCGCAGCGAGGCGCAAAGTGCCGCTCAGGGTGAAGCGCAAGCTGGAATGGAAGAGGGAGGCAGTCCATCGTTGCCGGCGGGTAAAAAGGCGCTGGAAGAGTACACCCTTGATCTAACTGCCAGAGCGCGTGCCGGTGAGCTGGACCCCGTTGTCGGTCGCGAACCGGAGATTCGTCAACTGATCGATATCCTCTGTCGGCGCAGACAGAACAACCCGATTCTCACCGGTGAAGCGGGTGTAGGTAAAACGGCCGTGGTTGAAGGGTTGGCGCTGCGTATCGTTGAAGGGAGCGTGCCGGATGTGTTGGCTGATGTCGATATCCGCATACTCGATCTTACTCTGCTGCAAGCGGGTGCGGGTGTCAGAGGTGAATTTGAAAACCGCCTGAAATCGGTTGTCGATGAGGTCAAGCAATCAACAAGACCGGTTATTCTGTTCATCGATGAAGCGCATACACTGATCGGCGCGGGTAATTCCGGTGGCCAAGGGGATGCGGCCAATATCCTCAAACCTGCTCTGGCCAGAGGTGAGTTGCGCACTATCGCCGCGACCACCTGGGCCGAGTACAAAAAGTACTTTGAAAAAGATGCCGCCCTGACACGCCGCTTTCAGGTGGTTAAAGTGGAAGAGCCCGAACCGGACCAGGCGATGCGCATGCTGCGTACGCTGCAGTCCCGCTTCGAGCAGCACCACAGTGTCATGATTATGGATGATGCGATTAAAGAGTCGGTGCTACTGAGTAAGCGCTATATCTCCGGGCGTCAGCTTCCCGATGTTGGTGTATCGGTACTCGACACAGCTTGCTCAAGAGTCAATCTGGAACAGCGCAACACACCGGCACTGCTTGACGACATAACCGCGCGCATCGACCTGATTACCAAACAACTGGAAAGCCTTAAGCGCGAAAACACACTCTATGGCGCACATCAGGAAGAGATTGCCGGGCTTGAAAAACAGCTTGAAGAGTTGAATGCTGAACAAGAGGAACTGACTGCCCGTTGGCAACAGGAGCAGGCGCTGGTCGACAAGGTGATTGAACTGAGAGCGCAGTTGCATAATTCAGAAAACAGCGAAGCTGAGCAAGAGAACGACCCGCAACAAGCGCTGATGGCTGCACAGGAAGAGCTGACTGCCGTTCAAGGAGAGTATCCCTTGGTACGTCCCCATGTGGATGGTCAAGTGATTGCCGAAGTGATCTCATCCTGGACCGGCATACCTGTCGGCAAAATGGTCTCGGGTGAAATACAGAAAGTGCTGACCATCCAGAATGAATTGGAAAAGCGCATCATCGGCCAGGATCATGCACTCGAAGCGGTCACCCAAAGTATGCGTGTATCGCGCGCCAAGCTGACCGATCCACGTCAACCTATTGGCGTATTCATGTTTTGTGGCAGCAGCGGTATCGGTAAAACCGAAACGGCGCTGGCGCTGGCTGACCTGATGTATGGCGGGGAACAAAACCTCACAGTCATCAATATGTCGGAGTTCAAGGAAGAGCATAAGGTTTCACTCCTCATGGGCTCACCACCCGGCTATGTCGGTTACGGTGAAGGCGGCGTATTAACAGAAGCGGTTCGACGCAAGCCCTATAGTGTTATCTTGCTTGATGAAATCGAAAAGGCCCACCCTGGTGTGCAAGATATCTTCTATCAAGTGTTCGACAAGGGCGCAATGAAAGATGGGGAAGGGCGCGATATCGACTTTAGAAATACGCTGATTATCATGACCACCAACGCAGGCACTGAAACCATCTCACGTGTCTGTGCCGACCCCGATACCATGCCGGAGCCGGAACAGTTGGAATCACTGGTCAAAGATGAACTGCTGGAACATTTCAAACCGGCATTCCTTGGTCGCACCCGCATCGTGCCATTTACACCACTCTCTGATGATGTAATGGCCGGTATCGTTCGCCTGCAATTGGAGCGGGTCGGACAACGTATTCAAGAGCAGTATCGCGCCAGCTATAGCTATACCGATAAAGTTATTGAAACCATAGTTGCGCGTTGCCAGGAGGTGGACACTGGTGCGCGTAACGCTATCCATATCATCAACCGTCGTCTGTTGCCCGATATCTCCATGCAACTACTGGAAGCGATCGGTAACGGTACCGATGTTACCTCGGTATTAATCGATGTTGATGAGCAGACTAATTTCAATTTTCAACTGGCATAGGGGGCAATTGTGATGTCCGTAGCAAAAATAGACAAACTAGCTGTCCTGTGTATTGCTTGTGTTATAAGCGTTACCGGATACTGTGCAGAACAACAGACTGAACCTGATCCCGAAAACTTCAGGTTTGCTTTACCGGCTGGCTATGTGGTGACAGATCATGATGTACACCCACAGTACAAAGGGGCAATCGTTACACTGTCGCCAAAAAACAGCGTGCAGTCGGAAGACGGTGTAGAGCAGAAAGTGCTGCGTGTTCAAACATATCTGGCAAAGCATTATCCCAATGACTTTGCCCAGGCTGCAAAAAAGCCAAAAGAATTTCTTCATGAACTGATAGCGAGTCAACTTAAATCAAAATGTAGTGAACATACGGTAGACTCGGGTATTGTTCGGAGACGCAGCGGAAAAATACGCATTAATTGGTGGACAAGCTGTAGATCGGCGCTAAGCAACGGTGTACATGAGTATGAAAGAGGACGTCTCTTTCTATCCAAAAAAGGCGCATATCTACTCAGCCATATTAATCGTAGCGAGAATAGTAAACACCGTTTTGCCACCAAAGAGGTAAAATGGTTCGATAAATACTTGTACAATAGCGGCTTCTGCAAAACCGGTGAAAATTGCGGGCAAGAAGGCGCGTTATTAGCAAAAATATTTGAAGAGCAATAAGTGTTTGCAACAGGGACAAGATGTAATTAGGATACAGACCGATCTCAAGGTAAATGTAAAGGAAGAGGTATGAAAGGACTATCGCAAGGAGATCATCACCGCGCAAGCTGACTCCGTAAACCATTAGTACCTCATCTAACTCTTTGTTGGGAACAACCCAGCGTGGATGCGTTCGTGCGTGCCCGTGCTGTCTCTGGTTGTCTGTCGTGTGCAAACCTGCCTGGCTTGTACACGCCGGGCAATGGAAATTTGGGCCTGTTAAAAGGCTCGTTTTTTAACGTCAATAAAAAAGGAAGTGAATAGCAATGGCAATTTATTTGAAGATTGATGGTATCGACGGCGATGTCACAGCCTCTGGCCACGAGAACTGGGTTGAGTGTGACACGCTGGAGTGGAACGTCTCACGTAGCCTCAGCACCAAACCTGGTCAGGGTAAAGACCGTGAGTCCACTACCCCTGTCATCGGTGAAGTGACCCTGACCACCAAAATGGACAAAACCTCTCCGCTGTTCTTTGCGGAAGCCTGTGTCGGCCAAGGTAAAACCGCACAGATCCACATGGTGCAGACCAGCTCTTCAGGTATCGAAACCTACATGGAATACACCCTGACCAACACCTTGATCAGCGGTTACAACGTCATGAGCAACGGCGATCGTCCAGTTGAGGCCGTCTCGCTGAACTTCACCCGTGTCGAAATGA
>JAKSCN010000619.1 GCA_022360595.1 Chromatiales bacterium | reverse complement strand
GCTGTTAATGTGGTGGCTTATGTCGGCTATAAACTGCGGGGTGGTGTTGGTGCCCTGGTTACCGCCACCGCTGTGACGCTACCCACCTTCCTGCTTGTGCTTGCTCTCAGTTATGGCTATTTCACCTGGGGTGAAATACCCTCGGTCAACAAGTTTTTTCAAGGCTTCATTCCGGCGGTGGCCGCGATTATCGTGGCGGCAGTCTGGAATATGGGGCAAAAAACCATCAAGGGTATACCCGAAGCTGTGATTGCACTAGCCGCCTGTGCTGTGCTGATAGGGGTAGGAGGCTTCTTTATCACTTTGGCGGTGATTCTGGTCGCGGGTGTTGCGGGATATATTCTATTCCGTGAAAAAAATGTCGATGGTGGAGGCCCTAAGTCTGATGCCAATAGCGACGATAGTCAGAAGGCCACCGGGAAGAAGCTCTATAGCTCAACGGCAGTGCCAGTAGTGTCGATGGCGGCGCCTTTCTTCAGTACCGACTTTATGATGGCCGGCAAACTGCTGGCGACATTTGCGGGAATGAGTGTCTTCCTGTTCGGCGGTGGTTTTGTCTTCATCCCTTTGATTCAAGAGATTGTTGTCGATGGCTATGGCTGGGTAACCCATAAAGAGTTTATCGATGGCATTGCACTGGGGCAGGTGACACCCGGGCCGATTCTGATTAGCGCTGCATTTATCGGTTATAAGGTTGCTGGTCTGCTGGGTGCTACCGCTGCAACCATTGGTATTTTTACACCGCCCGCTGTGCTGATGGTAGTGAGCGCGCATTACCTTGAACGAATAAAGCGGGCGGCTGTGCTTAAAGCAGCTATGCGCGGTATTCGTTCCGCGGTTATCGGTATGATCTTAGCGGCTGCCTATGTGGTTGCCATGACGGCCCAGCCAAATTGGATATCGCTGCTGATTTTTGTCGGGGCGTTGATAGCCTTGCTGCGGTTCAAATTGGAAGTGGTCTGGATCATCCCGTGTGCCGGTGCGCTGGGCCTTATGCTGTACTGAGGAGTCTCGAACTAACCTGGGGTGGATGCTCCTAACTCAAGATTACCTATCTCTGTGTTAGGGCCTGTCTACACTAATTTGGTCGTCACTGTTTTAATGGCTATAGCCATGCTGGTCGCGGTTGTCTCAAAAACATCTCACCCTGCTGTCTCTTCTGGGAAAGTCGATCCCATGATTTAAATTATATTTAAGGCGTTTAGTTACTTAGAGAAGCCCTAATCAGTTTGTAGATGAATGCTCTAAGAAAAAATTGCTGACTTCTGCTTTAGAAAACTGACCAATAGCCTGTTATTACCTACGTTTTCTGTTTTCAACTCGATGGTTTTGAATCTCAAATCATTCCGCCCAGAATGACTCAGAGGTGCTTGCGGCACAACCAAAGCAAAAAAATAAGAAACAGTACCTTCAAATTCGTAATATATCTGTTATGTTTCGGTAATGTAGATCATCTTTTTTTAGCCTGAGAAATCAGGCTTTGAGTAAGGTTATCTGCAAAGGTGCGGCATACGAAGCTGCACGTGGAAGATGTTTTGGGGTGTATTTTCAACCCCTGTTTTATTTGCAATGGAGCAAAAAGGGAAATTGGTATGCAACCTATATTTATGATTGGAATGCAACGTTCTGGTTCAAATTTGCTGCGTTTGATGTTGAATCAACTCGATGAAGTAGCAGCACCTCATCCTCCCCATGTTCTACAAAGAATGATTCCGCTTCAGAGTCACTACGGTGATCTCTCTGAGGATGAAAACTTCGATCTGCTGGTGGATGATATTTGCCAGTTGGTCGAGCTCAATCCCGTAGAGTGGGAAAGTGTTAAGCTGGACCGGGATGAAGTAAAGTCACTTTGCCGGGAGAACAGCCTGATTGCTGTTTTTGGGGCAGTTTATGATATTTGCGCGAAAGCTCAAGGCGCCTCTACATGGTGCTGTAAGAGTCTGGCCAATATCAAATATGTGGATGAGATCGAACGCTACTTCAAAAACCCCAAGTATATTTACCTATATCGTGACGGTAGAGATGTCGCCCTATCATTCCGTAAGGCGGTGGTAGGGGATAAGCATTTCTACAACATCGCTAAAGGTTGGACGCATGTTCAGGAGATTGGGTTATCACTGAAGAGTCAAATCGATTCAAGCCGGTTGTTTGCTGTCTCTTATGAGCAGTTGACAGCGGAGCCCGATAGCACAGCGCGTAAGCTTTGTGAGTTTCTTGGTGTGCGTTATACCGAGGGTATGCTTGATTTTCATCGCAGCACGGAGGCCAAGCGTGCGGCGGGGTCCAGTGCCTTGTGGGGTAATGTGACTCAACCAGTGATTCAAGATAATACGAAAAAATTTCTGCGCGAAGCGTCTGAAGAAGATATTCGTATTTTTGAATCAGTGGCGGGGCATGTGCTGGATCAACTCGGTTATGAGCGGCACTATGTGCGTAATGGTGAAGAGTTGGTCTTCTCACCACGGGAGATAGAGGCGTTTCACATAGAGAACGAGCGGCTCAAGAATGAGTTGATGAGAACTGTTGATAAGGATGATTTGGAGCGTCGTGATCGGCAGGCAGGTTTGCTGTCACAGATTCAGTCTCGATTCAGCGTTCACTAGGAGAAACAAAAGCGTGCGCCGCACTTGAGTGCGGCGCTTTTTTATGGGGTGATATATTTTTTGCGGTTCTCTATACCTTGAACTGCTGGACGATTGCGCCAAGATCGTGGCCGAGTTTTGCCAGTTGCTCACTTTCAGCGGCGGTCTGGGCTGCGCCATGAGTTGTTTCACTGGCTACTGAACTGATGGTGACGATGTTGCGGTTCATCTCTTCCGTGACGCTGCTCTGCTCTTTAACCGCATTGGCAATCTGGGCTGTCATGTCAGTAATAGAGGCTACTGCGGCATTAATGCCATCAAGTGAAGAGCCTGCCTGGGATGCATACTCTACACTCTCCTGAACGGCGTCCTGACCCTCTTGCATCACTTTTACCGCCTGCTCGGCGCCGGATTGTACCCGTTCGATAATCTCCTGAATTTCCGAGGTGGATACCTGAGTGCGCTGAGCAAGGTTGCGCACTTCGTCCGCCACCACGGCAAAGCCCCGTCCCTGCTCACCCGCGCGGGCAGCTTCGATGGCGGCGTTGAGCGCCAGCAGATTGGTCTGTTCGGCGATACCTTTAATTACATCGATAACCGTACCGATGCTGACGGTGTGTTGTTCCAGCTCCTGAATTACATTGGCGGCGTTCTCCACTTTTGTCGCCAGTGATTCGATGGCGGTGATGGTCTGGCCCACGACATTTTTGCCCGCGGTGGCTTGACCCCTTGCATCGTTAGCGTGAGTAGCGGCTTGGCCGGCATTGCTCGATACCTCTTGCACGGTAGCCGACATCTCGTTCATAGCGGTTGCAACCATTTCGGTCTCTGTTTGTTGATGCCGGGCGCCTTCGCTGGTTTGCTCAGTGACGGCTGCCATATGCTCGGCGGAAGAGGCCAGTTTTGAGGTGGTCTCTATCAGTTTAAGAATGATCTTGTTGAACCTTTGGGCCATGTCGTTGAATGCGTCGCTTAGCACACCCAGTTCATCTTTGCTGGAATACTTCACCCGCGTATTGAGATCGCCTTGGGAAAGGCTGTGAGCCGCTTTGACAACCCTTGAGAGGGGGTTGGTGATAACCAGTTTAACCAGAAACACCAGCACTAGGATAGCGACAGCCGTGCTGATGGTAAACATGATGACTGTACTCAGAATAGACGTTTTCAGGGCCTTCGTTTGTGCGGTCTTCATCGCGTTCAAGTTGGCGTCTTTCTTGGCATTGATGGCGGCTAGCTGATCATTCGCACGCTGAAAGCCGTAACCGACCTCTACCAGCCCGAGTTCTATCTCCTCGTGAATAACCTTTTTTGTCAGGATAGTTTCGGCGGCAGATTTGTCACCTGCCGCCGCAAAGGATTTACCATTGGTGTTTAGAAAAGCGACATAATAGATATCAGGGTCGGCCAACGCCATACTCGCATACTGCGATAGCAGCGACAGATCGAACTCAGCAATTGGCTGAGGGGCGATTGCTGCCAGTAGTTTGCTGAGTTGACCCGCGTTAAACTGCACTGACTCCTTGGTTCGGTCAAACTGCTCTTGGCTGATTTGTTCTACAACTTCAACGGATGCAACCAGGGTTTCATCCAATGCTTTCTGCTCCATCAGGACAATCATATAGCCCGATAGCGCAGAGAGTATGGCGAGGATGACACCCAGTATTGCGGTGAATTTGAATGTAACACCGAGGCGGTTAAATTGACTAAACCGACTTTCTCCACTTGCGTTCATGGCAGCTTTCCTAAAGCAATGGTGATGAGAAAATTGCGTTATCCGCTATAGGGCGCAATTTGCAGGGTCTTGAGGGCCTGTTTTATACCATCCAATGGAACTGGTTCCACAAAACCTTTGATTCTGGCTTTACTGATGGCCGGCATGTCAGGGGTGACCTTGAACAGTGCTGCTTTAACAGTGTTGGTGTCTTCCTGGCCGACATGGGGCAGGGCAGAGAAGCACCACTCGGGATAGAGCTCTGTGCTATGCAGCAAGGAAAAGCCGTCGTTATCACGATGGTCTACAATCTGGAACTCATCCAGTTTGATTTTGCCTTCCCGTTCCATGTTTTCCAGCAGGCCAGTGCGTACAAAGGCGGCATCGATCAGGCCATTTTTGACAGCCAAGACCAGATCATCCTGTTTTTTACCGGCTCTTAACGAACCAAAGTCCTTATGTGGATCAATGCCTTGTTGCACCAAGTGATAGGTTTGGAAGATATAGGCGCCTGCGGCAGCTTTGAATTTCAACGACATCACGTTTTTGCCGCGTAGATCATTAGCGCTTTTTATACCGCTGCCTTTCTTGGCAACGATGACACCACCGAATTGTGGTCCGGCTTTAGTGTTCAAGGTTGCGAGTACATTAGCACCCAGTTTTTCATTGACGTATACGGTGTGTGGTGAGTGGGACAACAGAAAATCGACTTTCTTGCTGTTGACCGCTTCGGTGACGCGTGCTGGTGGTAGAGGTACGATGGTGACTGTTTTGCCAAGCTCCGAACTTAGATATTGACCGAAATCCTGCCACCGGGCGTTCGCTTTGAGTTCTCCGCGAGGCGCCAATACGCCAAGCTTAAGCTCTTCAGAGAAGGCGTTGGGGGCAAGGGTGGTTAAAAGTGAAAAGAAAATGATAAGACTGAATGTCTTCCTGAACATGGGGCTCTCCTTTGATTGGTGAGAATCCGTTTACCGATAAACAACTCCGTAAGCGGATAGCTTGTCCGCTGCAAACTAATAGCGGTAGCGAATGGAAAAACTTAACCGGTCTATTAAAAAATTTGTATAGATTCATGAAATTTTCTGGAAGTTTGATCCAGTTCTCCCCGAGAACCGGGAGTAAGCAGGTGATTAATTCCCAATACCCATGCAAACCCTGTTTTTTTCATAACTGTCGGTAATGTCGCCGCTCACTCGTCTACTAGATAGAAGGGGGTTATCCCCAGGTTAATACACTATAGAGGAGACGGTCATGTCCCGTGGCAGACGAGATGCTTTACTGACTTTTGCGGTTTACCATCCCTGGTTGACGCTGTTGTTGGTACTGTTGGTGTTCGGTTTTTTTTCCCAATATCTCATGCATATACAGCCCAGTGTCTCGTATCAGGATCTATTGGGAAAAGATCATCCGAAGCTGCTCGACTATGAATACATCCAGCGGGAGTATACGCGGGATGACAACCTGCTGGTTTTGATTGAGGCGCGTGACAGTGATGCGTTTGATCATACCACCTTGCAGGTGATGAGTGATTTAACCGAGAAGCTCTGGAAAACGCCTTACTCCATACGGGTGGATTCCATCACCAACTTCCAGCACTCCTATGCTAAGGGTGATGAGCTGATAGTCAGTGATCTGTATGCCGTGGATGAGAGTAGTGAACCTCGTGATCCACAAACGGTTCGCACCATTGCCGTAGCGGAACCATTGTTGATCAACCGGGCTACCAATCATGCGGGCAATGTGGTGGCTGCCAGTGTCAGTTTCGCCTTCCCCAATAAGGATGCCGGTGAGAAGCTGGAGGCTTACGCCTATGTGGTTGAGTTGACCAAAGCACTGGAGCAGTCGCATCCTGAATTGAAGAGCTATGTGAGTGGTCTGGTGGCGTTGGATGCCACAGTCATGGATATCTCGCAACGAGAGACGGGGCTGTTTCTGTTATTGGTAGCCGGTGTGGTTATTGTATTGCTGGCGCTGTTCATGCGGGCCGTGATGCCGGTTGTGGTTTCCATCTTCGTTTGTGTTTTCAGTATTGTGATGGCGTTGTCGCTCTCGGGATTCATGGGCTGGAAACTGACGCCGTTCACGGCGTCGGTGCCGCTGATTATTTTGATCATTGCGGTGGCGGATTGCGTCCATATTGTGACGACCTATCTGCATGAGTTGGGCCACTCCCCAGACAAGATCAGTGCCTTGCGCCAAGCGGTACGGAACAATATGCGTCCGGTAGCGATTACCAGTATTACCACGGCTATCGGTTTTCTGACCCTGAACTTCAGTGAGTCTGACTCCATTCATGCGCTGGGCAATGAGGTGGCCTTTGGTGTTATAGCTGCCTTTCTATTCAGTATTACCCTGTTACCAGCGGCGCTACGTCTGTTGCCGCAACCAAACAGGAAGCCCGCACAGATCATACGGGCACAGAGTGGCAGTGTACGAATGGCCGACTTTGTGGTGCGTTACCAAATGCCGATACTGACGATTGCCGCCGCTGTTATTGTCGGACTCTGTCTCAGTATTCCCCGCAATGAGATTAATGACATCATTCCCCACTACTTTGCTGAATCACTGCCGTGGCGGCAAGCGAATGATTTTGCCGAGCAAGAGTTTGGTGGTGCTTATACTTTCTCCTGGTCACTGGAGGCAGCTAAAACGAACGGTATCAGTGAGCCTGAGTTTTTGACCAAGGCGGAACGGTTTGTCGATTGGCTACGGGCAAAGCCTGAAGTGGTCTATGTCAACAGCATTACCGATACCTTCAAACGCCTGAACCGGAATATGCATAGTGATAATGGGGCCTACTATAAGCTGCCGGATGAACAGCCCTTAGCCGCTCAGTATCTGCTGCTGTATGAGATGTCTCTGCCTTTTGGTCTGGATCTTAATAACCAGATCAATCTGGATAAGTCATCCATTCGTGTGCAAGCAACCTTTAAGACGCTGAGTACGAGCCAGATTCTGGCGATGGAGCGTGAGGTTGGCCAATGGTTGGCGGCTAATCTGTCCGATATCAAAGTGACCGGCTCCGGTGTCCAGCTAATGTTCGCCCATATGCTCAGCCAGGATGTGGTCAGTATGGTGTATGGCGCTACGTTGGGGCTGGCGGTGATATCGCTATTGCTGATTCTGGCATTCCGCTCTTTTCGTACCGGTCTGATCAGTCTGGCGCCCAACCTGGTGCCGGCACTGCTGGCGTTTGGTGTCTGGGGCTTGACGGTAGGCCAGATCGGTATGGGTCTGGCGATGGTCTCGGGTATGACCATCGGCATTATCGTCGATGACACCGTCCATTTTCTCTACAAATATCTACTCGCCCGGCGTGAGCGTCAGATGTCGCCCAGAGAAGCCGTGGAGTACACCTATATAACCGTAGGACCGGCAATAGTATTTACCACCACAGTGTTAATCACCGGTTTTCTGCTGATGACTTTTCTGGCGGAGTTCCGTGTCAACTCGGATATGGCCGTTATGACCTCTATCGTGTTGGCATTTGCGTTGGTTTTCGATCTATTGGTGTTGCCCGCTCTGCTGTTGATACTTGATCGCAGAGAAGAGTCGAAATCCGCTACAACATTACCTCAGGAGATTTAAACTATGGAAAAAACCAACTTTACCCATGAAGTTACCGTTGCCGCCTCAGCCCAACAGGCATTCACTGCGCTTTCACGCGATCTCGGTATCTGGTGGGGGAATACCCATGAAGGGGTTACCCAAGTAGGTGATACCCTGGTTATCGGGTTTGAAGAGAACCCTGAACAGTGGGCCTTTGAAGCTCTTGAGCTGGTTGAGGCCAAACGCGTTGTGTTGAAGTGTATCGCCATGGAGCACCGGAACGGGGGCTTTCCCGGCATCGTGCAGGATGAGTGGCTGGATAGCTTGCTGATTTGGGATATCAGTGAAGAGGCGGCAGGTACTAAGGTCGCCTTTACCCACCAGGGGCTGACGCAGGGGTTAACCTGTTATGACGTATGCCACTCTGCCTGGGAGAGCTATCTCAACGACACTTTTGTAGAGTATCTAAGATTGAATTAATGAACGGATTACATAAAGGGTAGGAAAGCTATGCAATACATTGCATTAATTTATGAGCATGTAGGTGGTGTGGAAAACCTCTCTGAAGCTGACCACCAAGTGCTGATCGATCAGCACAACGAGCTGATCAGACAGGCGAAGGAAGCGCAGGTCTATCTCGGAGCGAGTGAACTCAAATCGGCTGAATCCGCGTCTTCAGTACGCATTAGAAATGGTACGCCTGTGGTGACAGATGGACCATTTGCTGAGCCTAAAGAGCTGTTTGTCGGCTTCTACCTGTTTGACTGCCCCGACCTGGATGCCGCACT
>JAKSCN010000610.1 GCA_022360595.1 Chromatiales bacterium | reverse complement strand
GCAGTTTGATCTCATAGTTACCGGTCTGCGCGTCCGAGCCGGCGGAGATGGAGTGAATTTTCGACTCGAAAGTGCCGGCAACGGTTTCGATCCGGCCGTGGTTGCCCACCTGTAGATAGGGCAGGTGATGTTCACCCACATAGACAGACACCTTATAGCTCTCTGTCGCCTGTAGCGTTATCAGCGGCTCATAGGCGGTTATCGACTGCCCGGCTTCAACATGGCGTCTGTCGACAACAGCATCGAGAGGGCTTCGCAGGATACGACTCTCCAGGTCGCGTTCTATGATCTGCAACTGGGCATTGAGTTCGCGGATTCTCGCGGCCGCCTCATCAAGTGCGAAACCTGCTTCGTCATACTGCTGCTGGGAGACCGTATCGCTGCTCTTCAACGTTTTCAGGCGCCTGAAACGGAGCGCTGCATTCTCTTTCTGTATTCTGGCTTGTGCCAGTACCTGCTGCGTCTGTTTCAAGGTTAGCGCCAGTTTGCCGGTGTCCAGAATCAACAGTGGCTGTTGACGGCGGACAGTCTGGCCCTCGTCCACCAGCACCTTTTCGATCGGCGCGGAAAACTCCACATTCAGATCGATCTTCTGCGCCGATTCCACTACGCCAAAGACTTTGATCTCCCCTTGCTGGGTGGTTGCCTCTATTGTCTGGGTTTGCACCCTGATTGCTGGCGATGCCTGAAAGTGATTGGGTTCAGGATCTGCTTTGCAGGCTGAGAGCAGGATAACGGTGAAGACCAGCAGAAGATGTTTCATGACCTCTCCATTGCCTGCAGAGTGCTGAGCAGCATTCTGCTGAACTGTTGCCAACCGGCCAGGCACGCCGCTTCGTCGTCCAGCAAGAACCACTGAAACACGGCGCCGCCGAAATAGGCATCCAGTATCAAAACAACCTGGTTCCGCTGTTTATCGGAGAGTGCCGGAAAGTAGTGCCCGATGACTTCGGTGTACTCATCAAGGCTCTGGGTCATCAACTCCCTGATCTGCAGCTTCAAGGGCTCATCAACCAGTGCCTGAAAGACAAAGGCGTACAACGCTTTCATCGCCACGGGCTGCTGTTTCATCCGGTTGAACAGGCGCTCTCCACTGGCCTTGAGGTAGTCGCTAAAGCTGGCGGTGTCATCGGGTTCTGCAGCTACGAACATTGTCAGCAGAAACGCCAATGCGCTCATTCTGACCTCATCGAGGTTGGCAAAATGGTGGTAGAGCGCGCCCTTGCTGATACCCGCCCGCTGGCTCAACCGGCTGGCGGTGAGCGCCACATACCCTTCGCTGCCGATAATCTCTATCGTGGTCTGCAGTATCTTCTGACGCATCTGCTGCGAGGCCAGCGCTTTCTTGTTCTGCGGTGACTGATCGGACATTGGGGGAGCTCCGTCTTGGGTTATCTGATTAATACTGTAATACATACCGACCGTTCGTTCAATAATATTGTCAGAGCCACTCCATAACGCCCGTTTCCTCCTTTGCAGCTTGGTTGAACCAACATCTCGACCGGTGTTTAAGACGTTGGTTTGGATAGTCAATTCTGGTCGATGTGAAGGAGGGGGGTGCACCTATGAGCAGATCAGGGAAAAAGCCCAGAAAAAAAGAACACTAAAACCCAAGTGGCCAAAACGGCCCGTAGGAACTTCATGCTGCCTATAGCCGAAGCCTATGAGAGTGCGCGTGATTTAGCGCTAACCGGTGACCCTGACAATCTGGTGCATGGTACCTCGTGCAGACGGGCATCTTTTAGATAGGCATAAAAAGGAAGGATCATGCGTGAGTCAGTGCATATTTTCTGTAGGAAATATCTTGGACATCCAACTAATATCATGAATGTATATATACGGTATACTTAAATTTATTAACAATTCTACAACTATGTATGTAAATTACTGCTTAAGATATTGAAGCAAGCAATATCAAAATGATTTTCCTTGTATTTCTGTTAATAATATGTCCGTTATTTTTTATCGACAGAGGACAGTTGGAAGGGCCGCCTTCCTAGATCATTATTGCAGACATTGCATGGTGTTTAGAGAAAATCTACAGGCAAAGGAAGGAGAGGTAGAGCATACCGTCTGGTTTATCATCTTTGCATATGGTTTAGCCAGAGAAGGGAACACCATCAAGCAGATACAGTATTGTTTATAGTTCTAACGGTAATACCCCATCCGTATCCGGCGGATAATGGGTATGATATCCATGATCCTGCTTCCAACTGTCAGTATCCCATAATAGTGTTTCCGGACTTTTGTAATTGAACCAAAGGTTCACATTATCACCGCCATATTTGATTATGCGGGAAATGGCGACTGGATCAGGGTGATTGAAGTAGGAACCGTTGGTAGAGATAAGGTAGTTGTCACAGTCGATCAGGGCAAGCAGTTCCTTGGATATATTGTGACGGCTGCCATGATGGGGCACCTTGAAGGCATTGAGCTTTACCTTGCCGCCGTTTGCCAGCGGGTCAAGGGCAGCGATCAGCTTATCTACATGGGCATCGCCGGCAAAGAGGATGCGCTTATTATCGTGTTCCAGTAAAAAGGCGATACTAGTACCGTTGGCAAGTGATTCGTCATCTTCAAATGGCTCTTCGGCCAAATTATCAATACTGATAGGCCCCATCACCTCGGTATCTGGATGTTCTAAAGGAACAAAGCCGGGAAGGATATTCGCACGCCGACACTCTTTTTTCCACTTCGGAATCAGCGCTTCAAGTTTGTCTCTATCTGGCGAAATCAGTTGTAGAGAGAGGTCGTCTGACAGTTTTATCTTATCACCCGGGCCTTTTGTGGGACATTCGATGGGCTTGCCCAGTACAATTTTATTCCAAGGCAGACCTCGTAACACAATGGCATCAGAGAGTTCCTCTCCCTGTCTGGGACCCATGATTTCGGGCGGGGCGTTTTCATAGTTGGCCTCGATAATCAACTGGGTGTTATTGAGATGTTCGTAGCTGTTAAACCAGAAATCCTTGCAGGCAATATTGCTTCGATTGTCTTGCAGAATTTTAAGCAGGCCTTCGATATGATCACGGTCCACATGAGTCACCACGACGAGTTCCATAGGATTATCTGTCTGCGACAGTTTTTCTTTAAGGGTATCAGCTGTAGAAGAACGACCTCCATCGATCAGTATATGTTTTGATGGGTCACCATAGGTGATCCAGATACTGTCGCCTTCTTTTGCCGGTAAGAGCTCAACCTTAAGTGTCATGGCAGTTCTCCTTAACCGCGTATTAAATCAAGCATAGTAAAGGGCTCACCCATATCGGTACGCCAGGCAATGGGTTGGATTAACTTTAAGTGATTGGCGCACATTGGATCGTCTGCTGCGAATAAGCGCAAGAGTTCTACCAGTTTGCTGATGCCAAGGGAGCAGACAGGCAGACCACGATCAATTGCCACTAGAAGGGCATCATGTGCCTGCTGTAGATCAGCATCGCTTTGTTGATAATCGGTCTTAAGCCAGGCGAATAGGATGGCGCCATCCGGCAGCCAGTCAAACCAATTCATGAGGTTCTTCACCCAATCCATCCACGGCCCGGGTTTCTGCGAGGTTTTGAGCATGACATAACCGCCCACCACAGCGGCAAAAGGATGGGTCATTTTCCCAAAAAGCATCCCTTCCGCCCGGTCGAACAGTTTGGAGGCAGAAATGAGATCACCGGCTGTAAGATATCCCAAAGCCGAACCCACCTCACGATCGGTAATGGCAAGATTGGAATCAATCACATCATCCGCACCGTGTGCCGGGACCATAATCTCTGCCACCGCCTCTCCGGTTTGATCCAATTGCGGCCAAGGGATGGGTAAGGAGATCAGCCTCAGACTATTCGCTGATGAGAGCATCAGATAGAGACGTTCGAGATCATTCCCCACATAGTCGACTGGATTTTGAGGTTGAGCGAATAGGGGTAAAGAACCTTCTGCAGCCAGTCGGTATAGGGCAAAGTCATTGTCCCTGCCTGACGGGTCAATGCTATTCCCGTTTAGACTTTGCTGGATAGTCTGGGGATCGTCATTACTATCAATGATTTGGTTCAGTGTATGCCAGATTTTATTTCCACTCAGCGCCGGATGATGATCGTGCATAAGAGTGGCATGCAATTGATTTAAGTTTAGACCAGTGTCGAATGGCATTTCTATCGATGTCGAATAAGCCGCCACCGACAGGTCTTCTGGTAATTTTCGATAACGCAATCTACGCCGGCGATAGTTATCATACGACGGTAAACTGTCCATAGGTGAAGGTGCTCTAGAAAAATCAGGGGGAGATTGCTGTGTTTGCACATTACCCAGGAAGTTATGCCAGCGAAGCCATTCATGAGGGGATTCAAGCTCAGATTGAATGTTAACAACAACCTCACTGCCATCATCTGGAATAAGTATATCCTTTGAAATCAGTTCTCCGGTCGGCAGAGTTGCTTGGATGACATAATGACCGGGTGGGATGTCAATATTTTTCTCGAAATCGCTCCCATAATCATTCACGGGGATGACAACATTGCGATGGCTATTGTCTTGTCTGACTTTAGGGTTGCTATCTCCCACATACAGTATATCTGCGAGTATACCGTTATTGGGTAGATTTTGATCCACCAGATCCTGTTTCATGCTGAGTTTAAGTATACTCATGACGGTATCCTAATGACGCGATAGGGCGGCCCCACATAACGCTCAGGGGGATTGGTGCCGATTTCATCGCCGGCATCTAAAGCGATAAATTGATAACTGCCGGTGGCTACCTTGGTTTGCCAGTCTTCAAGTGCTGGAGGACGTCGATCGAGTTCAATCCCGCCCTGACGGTACAACATGGTCCAGGATTGATTATTTGTCTTGGGGTTGCAACCGATGGTAACGGGTACAATAGGTGATGACTTCAAATGATGTAACACAAAGCTGGTCAGGTTGCCTGTAGTAGGATACTGTACCTGCCTACCCATGCTTGAGACTGCCGTACCTACAGCGGTGTTCAGTTCCGTCGTGTAAATACACCAACTGCCATCCCTATCGCTCGCCCCAGTGCCATTCAAGCCATTGATCAGCGACTCTGTATAGAATGTTGGCAGGTTAGGGCGGCCGTATGCAGCCTCACCGGAGAGGGTTGAGTAGAACACAGGCGCTTGCCGTGGTGGGAGGTTACGTCTTGCGTCACCTTTGGATTGAATGATGGGTAGACCAGCAAACTTATAGGATTCGATTAAAGTATCCGATGAGGTACGGCAAGCATCGATGAAATAGCATTGGTAGGCCGCCTTGCAACCATCCATGCCTTGGTGAAATGCAGTAAAATGTATCGCAGCGTTCAACGGTGCATTCTTATCGGCGCCATAGTCACTGCATAACAGTGACACTTCCGGACCCTGGGCAATACCATGTCCACAAAAATAGAATAGCATTAGGTTATTAGGATCGTTGTCGCCACGATCTTTCCATTCATTGATCGCTGCTGATGCATTGGCCATGGTCGCAGGACCTACGGCACTGGCATTGGTGGCTTTAGGATGGGTGAAGGGAGGAACGTTTCTTTCAGATATCAGCAAGGCGATGGAAGCCAAAGGTTTGTCAGGATTGTTGTAGGGCATATCGAAAAACCATTTGACCAATTCTCTTGCGGAATACGACGGAGAGGTAAGTTGTTTCATGCCGTCGTGATCATCAGAAGTGAATGGCCCATCACCCCCTAGAAGATAG
>JAKSCN010000047.1 GCA_022360595.1 Chromatiales bacterium | reverse complement strand
TCACCATATCAACCAATAGGTCCACTCGTTGTGAGACACAACAATCACTTCAGCGGAGGCCGGCAGTGTTGTCAGTACCAACCAACGGGATATCCGTTAGGTTGTCCTTCACATCTTGATAGTTTTTACCGTTCAACAGCGCATCCACAACAACTGGCAGCGGCTCATCCCATATCTCAAGCAGATCTGCTTCCCCTGCCGTAATGATTGGATAGGCCAGCTGCTCAACTGGTGGCGTAAATTGAGCATTCACGCCCGGTTTATTACCCCGCGCATCGATGCGATACCAACCATACTCCTCAAGAAACACGGCATTTAGACCGTGCAGACAAAACGGAGGCTCATCATCTTCGATAGTAAGCCGCTGATAGCATAGCCCCGCTGGGATTGAGTTTGCCCGCAGCAACGCGGCCAGCAGGTGACTTTTGGCGTAGCAGTAGCCGGTACCATGCTCCAGCACCTCCGATGCCTTACAGGTAACGGGATTCAGTTTATAATCCAAGCTGTGCTTGATTTCATCGCGAACAAACGTGAAGCAGGCTTTGGTGATCTCTTCTTTGCTATTTAAGCCTTGAGCCAATGCCTTGGCTTTAGACAAAACATCGGGGTGATCCCAATCAATATAATCACTCGATTGTAAATACTTTTCCATAATTTCCTAAATATACTGAATGTTATATGGCGTTATTATCTGAGCCACTTCTATTCTTGCTATATGCTTTTAATCTAAAAAATCAAATATCGATGGCAGCTCAATATCCGGCCACTCTAACCACGACAGATCGATGTCAAACCAAGACTCTGACGCACCATCAGTAAGGGCGGCGGTCATCTCTGCCTTCATAGAGGCATAATCACAAGTTTCACCTATTGAATCGTGATAAGCCTTAAACTCCATAGGCGACGTGTAGAGACACATTGCCCAACAGTGCCAATCGATGTCGTATCGGCTTTTAGATGATGCTTTTTTAACTTGCTCAGGTGTATAGAACTTCTTCTTGCCGTAGTTCTTTACCAGAATTTCGCCCACTTCCTTACCGTATGCCTTCTTATCGGTTGGCGCTAATGTGCAAGATGTCATTACCTCTCCCTATATCTTAACAGGCCCTAGATTCCATTATTTGAACTTTGAATATCCAACCAAGCCCTTCTGAGTAAGCAGAAGTTGATAGGAAATCGCGCTGCGCTATCGATAATCTGCAGACTACCTTCTCCTTGAAATACACCGCCCGACAGGCTTGGTGAACAGAAGTGCGCATCCTGTCAATTGGGAGAATATTCTCAGTAGATTACCACAGAATCCCACACCAAAGAGCAATTTAGAAGTAGCGCCTAAAGCGGGAGTTTTTCCGGTCCCTGATTGATATGCTGATCAATGAAACAGAGTAGCTTGGACAGGTCCGGTTGGTCGGTGCGGTAAATCCAGGTCCAGGCAACAGCGGCAAACCGGGGGCCGGTCAGCTTGGGGTCCGGTGTGAGCAGCAGACTTAGCTCGAAGCGCTCTTCCAGCACTTCGCGCAACACACCCAACTCTGAGGTGCAGCCATCGGGGCAGTTATAGAGCAACAGTATATGTCCGTGCTCCAAATTGTGGACCCAGCGCCCTCGAGGTATCACACGCTGATGTTCCCCAGCTTGCCTCTCCCACCTTGGATAGTGTGCTCCCGAATGGGGTGGATTGCTCTTCCAGGGAATCTCATCACCCTCGGGTAGATGGCCTCGGCCTTCGCAGTCATAAGAGGTGCCCACAACCGAGGGGCAACCCTCTACTTGAGCATAAGGCGCCCGATCGCAACTGCTCATCAACCGAGGGTCCATGAACAGATCATCTTCCTTTTCATCATCTTCATGGGCCAGAGCCGGCAATGTTAGCCACAGCAAACCACACAAAATCAGGAGAATGTCAGTTCGCATAACCTCACCCTCTAAATGAAATATATCCGTTCGG
>JAKSCN010000354.1 GCA_022360595.1 Chromatiales bacterium | reverse complement strand
TTGGGCGCGTAGGGTCACCACCTCATCGAGGTACTCACAATCCTGCTCATCCAGTGGGCAAACAGGATTATTGGGGGTGTCTGAGCTCATCACATACCGTCAGTAGTATTACCAGATACCAGGATTGTACGGCGAATTACCGCTCACTGCAGCCCCATCGATAATAGGCATAAAAAAGGCGGGGATCACTCCCCGCCCAATTACACCTCATGGTTATTATTTTTATAGCCCTGAGCCGTGCGAGCCGGTGAACTCTGGATAGGCCTCCAGGCCACACTCACCGATATCACAGCCCTGGTACTCCTCCTCCTCGGAGACACGAATACCCATCGTCGACTTCAATACCATCCAAGCCAGAAAGCTGGCGGCAAAGGTCCAGGTGAGAATAACCACCAGCCCTGTCACCTGGGCAACAAAAGTCGCATCGCTGTTGGTCAGAGGTACCGCCAGCAAGCCCCAGATACCGACCATCCCGTGCACCGAAATGGCGCCAACCGGATCATCCAGACGCAGCTTATCCAGGGTGATGATGGAGAAGACCACAATCACACCTCCCACAACCCCGATAAAGGTTGCGGCCAGGGCGCTTGGCGCGAGCGGCTCGGCAGTGATCGATACCAGACCGGCCAACGCACCATTCAGCGCCATAGTGAGATCCGCCTTGCCGAACACCATCCGGGCGGTCAATAGTGCAGCTACCACACCACCGGCAGCAGCCATATTGGTATTCACAAAGACAGCCGCCACAGCATTGGCCTCACCCACATCGGAGATTTTCAACTCAGAACCGCCATTGAAGCCGAACCAACCCAGCCAGAGAATAAACATCCCCAGTGTGGCCAGCGGCATATTGGCGCCAGGAATAGCCCGTACCTCACCGTTTGGACCATATTTACCTTTACGGGCGCCGAGCAGAATCACCCCGGCGAGGGCCGCCGCCGCACCACAGAGATGCACCACGCCAGAACCGGCAAAGTCCTGAAAACCGGCGGCATCAAGAAAACCGCCACCCCACTTCCAATAGCCCTGCAGAGGATAGATAAAGCCGGTCATCACCACCGCAAAGGCGAGAAAACTCCACAACTTCATACGCTCAGCCACGGCACCGGAAACAATGGACATTGCGGTCGCCACGAATACGACCTGAAAGAAGAAGTCGGCCATGCTGGAGTAGTAAGGCGCATCTTCACCACCGGCCACCACCGCTTCGACGGTATTGTCGTCACCCAGCAAAAAGGAGATACCGGGCCACCAACTGTTCACCGCATCACCGGGGTACATGATGTTGTAGCCCATCAGCATGTACATAATGCAAGCAATCGCGAACAGTGCGACGTTCTTGGTTAAAATCTCTGCGGTATTTTTGGCCCTGACCAGCCCCGCTTCGAGCATGGCAAAACCGGCCGCCATCCACATCACCAGCGCACCGGATATCAGAAAATAGAATGTATCGAGGGCGTAACTCAACTCTGTTAAAGCGTCCATTGTGATCACCTCCAGTAGCAATTGATATCTGTTGTTAAAGCGCTTCCGAGCCGGTCTCACCGGTACGGATACGCACTACCTGATCCAGGTTGTAAACAAAGATCTTGCCGTCACCGATCTTGCCGGTCTTGGCAGTGCCGACAATTGCCTCGATGGCCTGATCGAGTTGGTGGTCATCGACCGCAACCTCCACCTTGATCTTGGGCAGGAAATCGACCACATACTCCGCACCGCGATAGAGTTCGGTGTGCCCCTTCTGGCGCCCAAACCCCTTTACCTCAATCACAGTGATGCCCGACACCCCAACATCCGCCAGCGCCTCGCGGACATCATCTAGCTTGAAAGGTTTGATAATCGCAGAAATCATTTTCATCTTGTTGTCTCCCCCAGGTACTGGCCTGCTGCCCGCCCCGGTACATTGTTCAACCACTCTCTCGCTACAGAGCAGCTACTATGCCAATCCAATTTTTTCAATAAAATTCAGATAGTTGTATTAATATTTAGTAAAAAACAGCCAGGCAACATGCACCAGACAAACGCTTACTTGGAGTTCAAAACAGGGCAGGCGCACCAGCATGGTGCATTCAGAAATAACAGGAGATGGAGCTGATAAATCGCTGTTTAGCTTGGCGGTAAAGTAGGTCTTAACAAGCTTGCTTGGAAATCCGGTTTTTACATACCGGATATATTTTGGGAATACACATCCATATACAAACAGAGCGATCCTCTCTATTGCATCTTGAGTTACCCCGTATATATGACCAGTCCATTAACCCCAAGTGAAAACTGGACATCCCTCACGACGACCGCTATGGTTGCCCCCATGATTGACCCAAAACTATTAGATGACCTTGCCAAACGCATGGCCGGCGCCGTGCCCTCCAGCCTGCAACTGATCCAGGAAGACCTGCAGAAAAACTTCCGTTCAGTACTGGAATCGGGACTCTCGCACCTTAACTTGGTGACTCGGGAAGAGTTCGATATTCAGGCTGCCGTGCTGGCCCGTACCCGGGAAAAACTGGAAGCGCTGGAGCGGCAACTGGCTGAGTTGGAAAATCAGATGAAGTAAGGCGCCTGACAGCGTCACAATCGCCAAGGAAGGTAAGATGTCTCTCTCCGTGCTCTACAGCCGGGCTCGCGCCGGTATTCACGCGCCGCTGGTCACCGTTGAAATCCATTTGGCTAACGGCCTGCCCGCACTCAGCATCGTCGGACTGGCGGAGACCGCCGTCAAAGAGAGTAAAGACCGGGTGCGCGGCGCGCTGCTCAATGCCCATTTCGAATTCCCCGCCCGGCGTATCACTATCAACCTTGCCCCGGCCGATCTGCCTAAAGAGGGCGGCAGATTCGACCTTGCCATCGCACTGGGGATTCTCGCCGCCTCCGGGCAGATTCCCACCAACACCTTGAACAACTACGAGATCATCGGCGAACTGGCGCTCTCCGGCGAGCTGCGGCCGGTGCAGGGAATACTACCCGCCGCACTGGCCGCCAGCGAAGCGGGCCGTACACTGCTGCTACCGGAAGAGAATGCCGCGGAAGCCGCGCTGGTGGACGGTTTGCACATACTGCCCGCCCGGCACCTGCTGGATATCTGTCGCTTCCTGATTCAGGGCGAGAGCCTGTTCCCGTTCACCGCCGAGGCTACCCCTGGTCCAGCTCCCCAGACCCCTGATCTCGCCGAAGTAAAAGGACAGCCCCAGGCCAAACGCGCCCTGGAGATCGCTGCCGCCGGCCGCCACAGCTTGCTACTCAGCGGACCACCAGGCTGTGGCAAATCGATGCTCGCCAGCCGCCTGCCAGGCATCCTCCCCAGTATGACCCGGAAAGAGGCGCTGGAGAGCGCTGCCATATTTTCCATCAGCAACAAAGGCTTCAACACCGAGCAGTGGCGGGTGCGCCCTTTTCGATCCCCGCACCACACAGCCTCAGGTGTCGCCCTGGTGGGCGGCGGCAGCAATCCTCGCCCGGGGGAGATTTCACTGGCCCACAACGGCGTGCTGTTTCTCGATGAACTGCCGGAGTTCGAGCGCAAAGTGCTGGAAGTACTGCGTGAGCCCCTGGAGAGCGGCGAGATCACCATCAGCCGAGCCACCCGCCAGGAGGAGTTTCCCGCCCGCTTTCAACTGGTGGCGGCAATGAATCCCTGCCCCTGTGGCCACCATGGCGACACCGGCAAGCAGAGCTGCCGCTGTACCGAAGATCAGATCGCCCGCTATCGCGGCCGTATCTCCGGGCCGCTGATGGATCGTATTGATATGCACATAGAAGTGCCCCGCCTGCCCCCGTCAGTCTGGAGCCAACAGAGGGGCAACACCGACGAGGAGAGTAGCCAACAGGTGCGACAACGGGTAGAACAGGCCTGGCAGATTCAGCTCGAGCGCAACGGTCAAGCCAACAGCCAGCTAACCGGCGAACGACTGGAGCAAGCCTGCCAATTGCCTGATAGCGCACGCCAACTGTTACAGCGAGCCATTGAACAATTGGGACTATCGGCCCGCGCCTACCACCGCATTCTGCGACTGGCCCGCACTATCGCCGATCTGGAGAGAGCAGAAAGTATCGCCACCCACCACATCAGTGAAGCGATCGGCTACCGGCAACTGGATCGCCGGTAGCCAAGGATTTAACACTACTGTTTCAGCACAACAAACCTGCTGGCCGCCAGCGCAGCCAAACGCTGATCGATCTGTTCAAATCGGGCAGCCAACCGCTCAAGCTGCGAACTCTTCTCCAGCAGTTGCTGCTCCAGTTGAGCAATACGCTTGGTCTGCAGGTGAAGCTGCATAGTGGTCGCATGGGTTTCCAGGCCAACCGCAACATTCACCTGTTTCACCCCCAACTCATCCGAGGCTGACCAGGCGCGACCTACAATCTGATTGAGATCAGCCGCGCCGAGCTGCTCTGCTGACTTGGCAATGCCCACACCATCGTGATCACCTGAAGGGAGGATATAGTCGCCGGACTTTACAGTACCGCGCACCTTAACCGGCACCTGGCCGATAAAAGCGACTCTGCGGTGTTGGGAACGGTTTTCTCCTGGCGAGTTGCCAGACACCGCTGGTGCAGTTGAAATTACTTGCACCTGCTCAGCTTGGGTTAGATCTTTGCTGATCCGACCTGCTCTAACCCCAACAATATCACCTGCAGAAATGGCCTCATTTATATCACGCATCGGCAACCATTCGGCAAAGTCCGCAGCGCTGGTGTTTAAACTGATACCACTTGCTGTACCTTCAATCGAGCCTACCGCTTCATCAGCGTCATTAGCCGCGTTACGTGCATAAAATGTGATGAAATTATCTGTGAAATTCAGCGTGTTGCTTGCTATCTTGGATGCATAGAGGGCCAGCACATGGACATCAGTTGTTGCGCTATTTTTAATCACTGCGACATGCTCTTCAATATCAGGATCGCCATAAGCATCTATAGCGCCCTCTACATATAGAGCAATGCCTCCTGGCTTGGTTGGGTCACCATCATTATCTTCTGGCGAGTAATTGTAAGCAGCCACCCCATATCCATTGAAATCTTCAGTATCGCCGACAACCCCTATACCTGCATTATTGTAGCCGTCCCCCTTGAATGCGCTTCCTACCACCCCTGCACCATTCGAAACACCATCACTAATACCTATTACACCGTTCCCATACTGACTATTTGTTGCTCCCACAACGCCATCGATCCCAAACGCTTCAACAGCACCTTGCACCCCACCGTTTGTCTGAAAAAAATCGGCGCCACCCACTCCCTTCAAAACCTGTATGCCTGTCTCGTTACTAACAGCAGCTTTTTCTATGAGCACTTCGGGTATCTGATCTGCCGGAAATACTCTTCCATTAATCCTCACTGTATCCTGCTTCTCAGTGACTACCGGCCAGGTGTGGGAGTTATCCTCATAGCTTTCTATCTCTTGTGCATAAGGCGATGACATACTCAATACACTCGATAGCACCACCACAAACTTACTACAATGATCCATACTGCTTCTCTCCTATTTTTTTAGTAATACCACTAGAGTCTAGTACCTGACCAAATATTAACCATATACTTCATGGCAATATTTTTTATCGGCACTACGGAAGCATATTATTCGGGCCTGTTTTACAGACAGAAGAGAATAAAAATCCGCAGCCACATAACTATGGCCGTAGGACGTTACAAAGGCGGTTATTTCCGCACAGCGGATCGGTGGGTAGTTTACGCAACCAAACGCTGATTCACCTGTTCAAGCTGCCTGGTTAATGCGTTCAACTGCTGACTCTTCCATATTTTAATTTATTTGCGCTGGGTATATTGCGAGAACACCTAACCCATCAGTTACCGCCCTGCACACCAGCCAAGATCAGACTGGCAATGCTCTCCTGCCCACCGAGATATTCACACAGAGTGATCTTTGCATCGGGGTGTCTTTGCCGCGCCACCTCTACTTCACCAGGCACATCCTCCACCACATGCCGACCTCGGGAGAGGAAATAGGGCATCACCAGCACTTCACTGGCCCCGGCTGCAATACACTCACTGATACCGTCGGGGATCGAAGGCGCTTCCAACTCTAGAAATGCGGCCTTCACTACGGTAAAGCGGCAGTCCGGTAGCGCTTTAATCCGTTGGGCCAGTTGACGCACCTCTTCGTTGGAAGAGGCCCGACGGCTACCGTGGGCGACAACCAGTAGCATGGCGTTATCGTCTTCTTGAATCATTACTGGATCTACCTGAGTGTTAAGTTGGCCGGATAAATGTGATCAGAGGTTCGTTAGGGCCGCAGCTTAGCACTCTACACAGAGCCACCACAATTCAATGCCATACAGATAAAAATATACACTGCAGTTCAGCCTCACCACACAAACTGCTAAACTCCGCGACCATGCTCAGATTCGATCACCTCAGCCTTCGCCGCGGCACCAAACTGCTGTTTGCCGACGCCAGCTTTGCCATCCACCCAGGCCAACGGGCAGGGGTGACGGGCGCCAACGGCACGGGCAAGTCCAGTCTGTTTGCACTAATCCGCAATGAGTTGCACGCCGATGAGGGCGAATTCTCCATGCCTCGCGACTGGGTGATTGCCCATGTTGCCCAGGAGACCCCGTCGGACAGCCGCTCAGCCCTCGATTTCGTACTGGATGGCGATGCCGAGCTGCGCGACATCGAACGGCAACTGGCTGAGGCCGAGCAGCACAACCAGGGCGAGCGTATCGCCAGCCTGCACGGCCGCCTGGAGAACATAGGCGGTTACAGCGCCCCAGCACGGGCAGGACAACTCATTCACGGACTTGGGTTCCAGCCCGGCGAAGAGCACAATCCGGTCAACAGCTTCTCCGGCGGCTGGCGGATGCGCCTTAACCTGGCTCGCGCGCTGATGTGTCGTTCTGATCTGCTGTTGCTTGATGAACCGACCAACCATCTCGACCTGGACGCGGTCATCTGGCTGGAGGAGTGGCTGAAGAGCTACCCCGGCACACTGCTGCTAATCTCTCACGACCGGGACTTTCTCGATGCGGTCACCAGCCATATTGCCCACATCGAGCAGGACCGTGTCACTCTCTACACCGGCAACTACTCCGCCTTTGAGCGGGTGCGTAGTGAACGACTGGCTAACCAGCAGGCGATCTACGAAAAGCAGCAGCGCGAAATTGCCCACATTCAATCCTATGTGGATCGCTTCCGCGCCAAGGCGACCAAGGCCCGCCAGGCCCAGAGCCGCCTGAAGGCGCTGGAGCGCATGGAGCTGATCGCACCGGCTCACGTCGACTCCCCATTCCACTTTAAATTCCAGAAACCGGAGAAGACACCCCATCCACTGCTGCGCCTGGAAGCGTGCGCCTGCGGTTACGGCGATCTGCAGATTCTCAGCACGATCAACCTCAGTCTCTCACCTGGTGATCGTATTGGTCTGCTCGGGCCAAACGGGGCGGGCAAATCGACCTTGATCAAGCTGCTGGCCGGTGAACTGCCTCTACAGGCTGGAAAACGCCAAACGGCCCAGGATCTGAACATCGGTTACTTCGCTCAGCACCAGCTCGATCAATTACACCCCGAGCACACCCCGCTGGAACACCTCATGCAGCTCGACCCTAAGGCCAGCGAGCAGTTCCTACGCAACTATGTGGGGGGCTTCGGTTTTTCCGGCGAGCGGGCAGACTCAAAAGTGGCCCCCTTCTCCGGCGGTGAGAAGGCGCGCCTGGTGCTGGCGCTGCTGATCTACCAACGCCCCAACCTGCTACTGCTCGATGAGCCGACCAACCATCTGGACCTGGAGATGCGCCATGCTCTGAGCCAGGCCCTGCAAGGCTTTGAAGGGGCGATGGTGATTGTCTCCCATGACCGCCACCTGTTGCGCACCACCACCGATGAGCTACATCTGGTCAACGCGGGCAAGGCGGACGAGTTTAAGGGCGACCTGGACGACTACCCGAAATGGCTGGCCGACAACCGCAATCTTGCCCTAAAACCTTTTACTGAAGCACCGGCAGCCGAGCACAGCGCAACGGCCCGCAAAGACCGTAAACGCCAGGAGGCGGAGCGCCGCCAGCAGCTTCAACCACTGAAGAAAAAGCTGCAGAAGCACGAAAAAGAGCTGGAGCAGCTCAGTGATAAACAGGCTGAACTAGAGACGGCCCTGGCCGACCCCAATATCTATGAGGCTGACAGTAAGGAGCAGTTAAAAAAACTGCTCACAGAGAAAGCGGTTGTCGATAAAGCGTTAGGTGAAGCAGAAGAGGCTTGGCTGGAAGCAAGCGAGGCGCTGGAAGCGGCACAAAACACCTGATCTGTGCGTGAAAACCTCTCCTGTTGCCTCAATTCGCCGTAAAACAGCGCCGTAGCCTCTGCCGCATCTCTTCCAGCCCCATATCCCGCAAGAGCTGAATATTGCGTGCCGGAATACCCGCCGGATCAGGGTGGCTGGCAACCGCCGCCTCCAGATCATCTTCACGAATCAGATGAAACATCGGATAGGGGGAGCGGTTGGTGTAGTTGGCAGGGTCGGCCTCATCACTGTCGGCAAAACAGTAGTCAGGGTGGAAGCCAGCGACCTGGATAACACCATCCAACCCGGCTTCGGGCAGCATATCATCTACCGTTTCCAGGAAGGCGAGATACTCATTGAAATCAGCCAGGCCTTTACCCAAAACCAGAAAACCGGTGGCCAGCTCCTGTTCATCACTCCGCTGGAGTTGATCCAGTGCCGAAAGAAGATCACGATAAATTGCCTCGATTTCCATCTCTTCAGAGACGTGGTAGAGAATGCGATTAGCGTTGACCACGGGCGCTGCGAAAGGGCATAGATTCAGCCCGACAACCACCTCTTTGATCCAGCGCTCGGTGGCCTGTTGTACCGATAGCTCACTCATCATCCACCTCCAGCACCTCCACCGGCATTCCCACCTTCAACTCCCCAGGCTGATCATGAATCAGATTCTGGCCAAAGTAGACCTTATTACCGTCACGACGATAACCCGCCAAAGTCGCCAGAGGCTCCGCCCCCTTTTCAGCAGTCTCCGGATTGATCGTGGTGATAGCACAACGCGAACAGGGTTTGACGACCCTAAAAGCAGTGTCGCCAACACGAATCCGCCGCCAACTGTCTTCCGCATAAGGCTCACACCCACTGACGACCAGATTCGGACGAAAACGCCTCATCGGCAGCGCTTCAGGTAAACGGCTATTCAGATCCACCAGGGACGCTTCTGATATAAGCAGAAACGGGAAGCCATCGGCAAAACCGACCTGATCATCCACCTCGGCAAAGCGTTGATCGACCTGACGAGTTGTCTCCTTCGGCATGGAGACCAAACGACAGTCGACCCCCAGATACTGGGTCAACCAGTTAGAGGCGCGTGCACCCTCGAACTGGGCTTCAATCAGATCCCCCCATACGCTGACCAGCAGTCGCTTTTCCCGAATACCCTCCAGATCAAGATCCAGATCGGGCATTCCGGGGGCGCTGAGACGCAAAGCCCCGGTCGTCAGTTGGGTGCGGATCAGGGTCATCGTCGGCAACTCCCGCTGTGAGAGGAAACGCCCCTCACAATCAACTACCATCCAATGGCGATCATAACGAATACCTCGGGCATCAACCGGCGCACGTTCCAGGCTGATACCGGCAAGCGATTTCACCGGATAGAAGAAGAGCCCCGTTAGAGTAAGGTCAGACACGCATTGTCCTTTTGTTAGACTGCATTTACCTGATTTAAGCAGCATTTACCCACCAACGGCAACTCCCGATACCCGGCCATCGCAATAAGCCGCCGACTAGCACCTCTGCTTAAGCCTGTGCGCTGCTTCACAATTTGGTCGTCGACCGACACTCAACTCACTTGCTCCACGGCCGATATGCTAGATGGAATAATAATCGCCGGAGAGCATTACATGGAGATCATCCCTTTTTTAAGGTTAATGGTTCAAAAGAACGGTTCTGACCTTTTCTTCAGCACCGGCGCGCCACCCAATTTAAAAGCCGAGGGGCGCACCATGCCGATCGGCGATAATCCGATGGCCCCCGGCATGGTCAGAAAACTGGCCTACTCGATCATGAGTGATGATCAAGTCTCCGAGTTTGAACGCACCATGGAGTGCAACCTGGCGATCTCCATCAATGGCCTGGGCCGCTTTCGTGTCAATGTCTTTCGCCAGCGTGGCGACGCGGCGATGGTGATTCGCTACATCAAAGGGGTGATCCCCAGCATTGAGGAGCTCAACCTGCCGCAGATTTTGAAAGAGCTGATCATGATCCCGCGCGGGCTGATCCTGGTAGTGGGCTCCACCGGCTCTGGTAAATCGACCAGTCTGGCATCGATGATCGACCACCGTAACACCACCGCGACCGGCCACATTCTCACCATCGAAGATCCCATTGAATTTCTCCACACCCATAAAAAGTCGGTAGTGGATCAGCGTGAGGTGGGATTGGACACCCTCTCCTACGAGGTGGCCCTGAAAAACGCCATGCGTGAGGCGCCCGATGTGATCCTGATCGGTGAGATCCGAGACCGCCATACCATGCAGCACGCCATCGCCTACGCTGAAACCGGTCATCTCTGCCTGTCGACGCTGCACGCCAACAACGCCAACCAGGCGCTGGATCGCATCATCAACTTTTTCCCCGATTCCGCCCACCATCAGCTCTACCTCGATCTATCGCTCAACCTGAAGGCGGTGATCTCCCAGCGGCTGGTGAAGAGCAAGGACGGCAAGCGCGTTCCTGCGGTAGAGGTGATGCTGCTCAGCACCTTTGTCGCCGAGCTGATTCAGAAAGGGGACATTCACGCCGTGAAAGAGGCGATGGAACAGGGTTCTGAACGCGGGATGCAGACTTTCGACCAGGCCCTCTACAACCTCTATAAGGAGGGCAAAATCACCCTTGATGAAGCGCTCTCCCATGCCGATTCGCGCAACAACCTGTCACTCAAGATCCGCCTGGACGAAAGCGGCAATGTGCAGGCTTCGAATAAGATGTCGATTAACGAAGAGGACTTTTTCTAACTTCGCCCTTATACATGATCGCCAATCATCCGGTATCATAGCCGAATGATTGACGATAGCTTACCGATTATCGACACCACCGAGGCATTTCAACAGTGTATTGCAGAGCATCGCGCTACGCTGATCTGGTTCACCGGCCCGGATTGCCGTGTCTGCCAGGATCTAAAGCCCAAAATTGCCCAGCTAATCAGCGAACAATTTCCGCAAATTCACTGTTTTCAAGTCGATTGCGCGGCCAGCCCGGCGCTCTCGGCGCAGCGACAGATTTTTACCGTACCGACCCTGTTGGTCTACCTCGAAGGGCAGGAGTTCATTCGCCTGTCTCGCAGCTTCTCTCCGGCACAACTGGCGGCGGAGTTAGACCGCCCCTACCGCCTGCTCTTCAGTTAAACCACCAGGCCGCCGAAAACAGACCTCAAGCAAGGCCGCCTAATAGCAGGGTTCTTGGATTATAATTCTCGACATTAAATCATCACGGACGCAGATACATGTTCAAATCAAAAGCAGACTCCTACTTCACCCCGATGGTGAAGAGTAAACCGAATAAAAAGTTGATCACTCTGCCTTCACTCGGCACTGATGCTGACAGCATTCGTGACAGCTTTCGCCACTACTTCGCCCGTACCCTGGGGCGCGATGGCCAAGCCTACACTCTCCACTACCCCTATATGGCCCTCTCGTTCACCATTCGCGACAGGCTGATGGAGCGCTGGCTCAAAACCCAGAAGGCTTACACCAAGAGTGACTGCAAACGCACCTACTACCTCTCCCTGGAATTTCTGATGGGGCGCGCTCTGGGTAATGCCATGCTTAATCTGGATATTACCGACAGCAGCACCGAGGGTTTAAAAGAACTGGGTATTCAGTTGGAAGAGATCGCCGAAGGCGAACCGGACGCCGGCCTGGGTAACGGTGGCTTGGGGCGTCTGGCAGCCTGCTTTCTGGATAGCTGCGCCACCCTGCAGTTACCGGTACAGGGCTACGGCATTCGCTACGAATACGGTATGTTCCGCCAACTGCTGGAGAACGGCTATCAGGTTGAGGAACCGGATCACTGGCTACGCGATGACAACCCCTGGGAGATGGAACGGCCGGAGTATACCCAACGCGTCCCCTTTGGCGGCCATACCGAATACGCCTATGACCCCAATGGTAAACTGATCGTACACTGGGTCGACACCAACGATGTGCTGGCCATCCCTTACGACACGCCGATTCCCGGCTACCAAAATGGCACCGTCAATACCCTGCGCCTCTGGCAGGCGGCCGCCACCGACGAGTTCAATCTGGACGAGTTCAACGCCGGCAGTTATACAGAGGCGGTTAACTCCAAAAACAGCGCCGAAAACATCACCATGGTGCTCTACCCCAACGAC
>JAKSCN010000322.1 GCA_022360595.1 Chromatiales bacterium | reverse complement strand
GGTTACGCCCAATCCCACCTATGATGAGGTGTGTACCGGTATGACAGGGCACAACGAGGTGGTGTTAGTGGTCTATGATCCCGGTGAGATCAGCTATGATCAACTGCTGAAGGTCTTTTGGGAGAGCCATGATCCGACCCAAGGGATGCGCCAGGGCAATGATGTGGGTACCCAGTACCGCTCGGGTATCTACGTCTACTCCGAAGATCAACGTGAGTTGGCGGAGGCTTCCCGACAGCGTTTCCAGAAGGCTCTGAGCGGCGCCGGCTATAGCGCTATCACAACAGAGGTATTGGAGGCGCCTGCCTTCTATTATGCAGAGAGCTATCACCAGCAGTATCTGGCGAAAAATCCAAATGGTTACTGTGGGTTGGGTGGCACCGGGCTGAGCTGTCCAGCTTAGTGCGAACAGGCTGTAAACAGGCCTCAGTTGACGCAGGTGGGTGTTCCCGCTCAGAGAGTGAGCGGGAAGTGAGAGATTGTCCTATTGCTGCTGCAACTCAATCATGCCGTTGATGCTGACTTGGATGCGCTGGGTGCCCGCTTCCAGTGTCGGGGCTGCGTCGGACATCATTTCAGCCTTCGCCATACCGCGCATCATATAGGGCGGAGGGGCGAATCCTGAGGTGTTGATGGACATGCTGACCAGACGATATCCGCTACGTTCCATCTCTTTGCTGATGAGTGTTGCACGCTGTTTGAAGTTTTTGATTGCGGCGCTGATCATTTTGTCTTGAGCCGTTTTGCGGCGCTCGGGGGATACGGTATAGCTAATGCTGTTTACCGCCAGGGTCTTCTGCAGATCACCCACCAGGCGGCTTAGTGTGGCGGACTCTTTGCTCTCCAGGCGAATGGACTGTTGTACACGCCAACCACTCAATTTGGGGGCGTTGCTGAAACTGCCTTTGCCGTAGATGGGTTGGGTGGAGTAGTCGAGAGTCTGAACTTTCACGCCTTTGATCTTTTTCGCTTCGGCTACAGCGGCGCTTATCCGCTGGTTCACTTGGCGTGAGATCTGTTCGGCGTTGGCACCCTCTTCCCGGGCGTAGAGTACCGCGACCAGGGTATCGTTATCGACCTCTTCGCTGGCCTCGACTGAGAGGTTGATGCGGTCGTAGCGAGGTGTCTCTTCCGCAATGACCGTTGTGCTGAGCACAAGCAGCGTGCCGGCTAAAAAAGTACGTAGCATGTTATTTCCTATTGGCTCTATTGTGTCTGGTTAATTGTCGTTTTCGACCTGTTTACAAGCCTTAACACCCTGTTAGAGGGAAGGTTATTTTGTAGGTTCCCTCCGGGGTGGGCTCTGGCTGGTCAGTGTTTGCTGCTTGAACCCGATAGTGGGATGTCCTGAGCAAAAAGACGCTCAATATCGACCTGGTCATAGCGGTAGCGCTTATTGCAAAACTCGCAGTTCGCTTCGATCTCACCCTGTTCTTTCAAGATCTGGCTCACTTCGGTTTGTCCCATTGCCTTTAGAGTGCTTTCGATACGCTCACTGGAGCAACCGCAGCGGAAGGCGACAGGTTCCGGGTCAAACAGGCGCACCTGCTCTTCATGGAATAGGCGGTGCAGGAGTTCAGTGGGTTCCAGATTGAGTAGTTCGTTATCGGTGACGGTGTTGGCGAGCATCTCGATGCGTTGCCAATGCTCTTTGTCGTGGTCGTCGTTGGGCAGCTCCTGAATGAAGAGACCTGCCGCCCGCTCCTGACTAGCGGCCAGCCAGAAGCGTGATGCAAGCTGCTCTGATGTTTCGAAATAGCCTTCCAAAGCTTGGCTGAGATTTTCTCCATTTAGCCCGACGATACCCTGATAGCGCTCCTTACTTTGGTTATCGATGGTGATAACGATCTTGCCGGGGCCAAAGACCTCCGCCAATCTGCCGTCCGGCACCTCAGCGTTCCAGCGGGCCAGGCCGCGTACGGTGCGCTGATGCGTGGCCTGTGCCACTAAGGTGGTAAGCGGTCCTTCACTTTGGGACTGCAGGATCAGGGAGCCTTCGAATTTGATGGTGGCTGATAACAGCAGTGATGCTGCAATGGACTGGCCAAGCTGGCGGCTGACCGTTTCCGGATAGTCGTAACGCTCAAGAATGGCCCGCCAACTGGCGTCGAGTTGAACGAGCTCGCCACGCACGCCAACGTCTTCAAAAATAAAGCGGTAGAGTTGATCCTGATTGTTTATCGGGTTGTTCATGATTGTGCGTAAAGTGATGCCAAATTGAGGCAATTTTAGCACGGGGTTTGGCTGTGCAATAAACTCGTCATGCCCGGATCACATCATTGCAATAGCTTTTTGTGACAATCCCGGCATGAGCAATGAGAGCCCACAATCACCCTCCTCGGTGACATCGCTGCGTCCCAATCAGTATCGCACTATCTTTATCTCGGATGTGCACCTGGGGTTTCGTGGTTGTCAGGCGGAGTATCTGCTCGATTTTCTGCACAGCACGAAATGCGACTATCTCTATCTGGTTGGCGATATCGTTGATGTCTGGAACATGAAGCGTGGTATTTATTGGCCCCAGCCCCACAATAATGTGGTGCGCTCGATTTTGGGTAAGGCCAAGCATGAGACCAAGGTGATCTTTATTCCCGGCAATCATGATGAGGTGTTCCGTGATCATGCCGGACTGGTGTTTGGCAATGTGGCGATCAAACGGGATGACATCCACACCACGGCTGCCGGTAAGCGGCTGTTGGTACTCCATGGTGATGAGTTTGATTCGGTCGTGAAGTGCGCCAAATACCTATCGATACTGGGTAATCACGCCTACGATTGGTTGTTGGCGCTGAATCGTCACTTCAATGCCTTGCGCCGCCGGTTGGGATTGGGTTACTGGTCGCTTGCCGCCTACCTCAAGCATAAGGTGAAAAATGCGGTCAGCTATATCAGTAATTTCGAAGACGCTGTGACCCGTGAGGTCCAGAAGCGTCAAGTCGATGGGCTGGTTTGTGGGCATATCCATCATGCCGCGATCAAGCAGATAAATGGCCTCGACTATCTCAATTGCGGCGATTGGGTGGAGAGCTGCACCGCGCTGGTTGAGCACTACGACGGGCGCATTGAGCTGATCGATTGGATTGAGCAGACGAAGGCGCGGCAGGGTGACGAGATAGCCTTCTCCGAGGCTAAGGCGAAGGTCGGTTAGCGCTTTTGCAAGATGTTGATGGCGGTATCGGAAAACCAGAGCTCTTTCCAGCGCTGAACCCGTTCGGCATCCGAAAGCTGTTTTGGTGAAGTGACTTCGGCGTCACCGAATTTATCAGGTGCTGAAACGGCGCGGCTGTTGATTGACATATATAACGCCGCCTCCTCCTGGTAACTGACCGCCACCAAAACACCGCAGTTGTTGCAGATAAGAAAATCGGCAATACCGCTACCCTGACGGTGTCGGCGCAGGTCGGACTCCCGGGCCGCAGTCATTTTTACCGCCCCATTTCTGTCGGAGATATAAGCTGCGCCGTGGCTTCGGCAGAAATCACAATCGCAGGCTCGGGGATGGTAGCTCTCCAGAGTGTCGCTCAGTGTGATCTCCAGCTTGATGTTGCCGCAGTGGCAGCCACCGTACAATTGAGTCATCAACGCCTCCAGAATCTCCGTTATTGCGCGGCACAGGTCGTTTGTGAATCGGCTGCGGCCGCTTTAGCACCAAATCTTGGGCGTAAAGATTTAAGCATACAGAAGAAGGCTTTCGAGCGCAGTCTGCGCCCCTCTATCTGGTAGTGGCGTATATCCAGGCTGCCGTCAGGGTGACGTTTGATGGTGGTATCAGGGGTGGTCATGGTATTGCCTCTATGATTAAAAAAAACTCATATATAAAATTCGCTCTGTGATCGTTTGTTTGAATTTTTAGTAAGACTATTGCTATATTTCTGAAGCGGCAAACGATGTTTTTTCATTCCATTGTGAGAAAAACTAATTCATGATGCGCCTCCCACCTTTGAATGCCATCCGCGCCTTTGAAGCGGCAGCCCGCCATCAGAGCTTCTCCCTGGCGGCGGATGAGTTACATGTCACCCCTTCGGCCGTGAGTCATCAGATCAAGGCACTGGAGGAGTTCCTTGGGGTAAAACTGTTTCTCCGACACACCCGCTATATCGAAATGACAGCGCCGGCCCAGCGCTATCTGCCTTCGGTGCAACGAGCGCTGGAGGAGTTGAATCGCTCCACCCGGCAGTTGATGGGAGGGATGAGTGACAACATTATCACCCTCAGTCTGGCGCCCGCTTTTGCGTCCGGCTGGCTCATTCCGCGTCTGTATGATTTTTATGAGAGGCATCCCGATATTGAGATCCGGCTCTCCACCTCCCTGAAGCTGATCGATTTTGATCGCTCGGATTGTGATCTGGCGGTGCGCTATGGCGAGGGACAATGGGCCGGGTTGGCGGCCCATCGGGTGCTGGCGGAGGAGCTGGTGCCGTTGTGCAGTCCCAAACTGCTTGAAGTAGATGACAGCCCCAAGCGGCCCGAGGATTTGAAACGGCAGAGATTGCTGTTTGCCACACCGAGAATGGGTGACTGGGAGAACTGGTTTAGCGCTGCCGGTGTCGACTGCACCGGCCTGACTGTAGGCGCCAGGCTGGAGAGCATTGCCCTGGTGCTGGAGGCGGCCGCATCGGGCATGGGCTATGCGGTTGCCAATCGTCAGTTGGCTGAGCAAGAGCTGCAGAGTGGCCGTTTGGTTGTGCCTTTCGATATCGCCACCCTGAGTGAGAGCGCCTATTACCTGATCTATCCCACCGAGAGAAAAGATGAGCAAAAGATCAGGCTGTTTCGGGAGTGGATGCTGGGGCAAGTGTAGGGTGCTTCCGGCTAAAGACTTTAAACTAGGGCCTGTTAACCCCGATTTGATCACTCCTGCCAGGGTTGAAGGAGATAAGCTTGTCGGGATTGCGAATGGCGTAAATGTTTTCAATTTTCCCCGCCGCCATATCGATGGTGAGGGCGGTCGCCAGTTGTGTATTCTCAAAGACCAGGAGGCCGGGTGAGCCGTTAAACCATCGATGCGTCAGGTGGATGCTGATGTTGTCCCGGGCGTACTCCTCCCAGATGTGAATAAAGAATGCGCCGATCTCTTGTGCCCCGCAGAGGATATCGGCCGCCGCCTCAGCTTTTCCCCCGCCATCGGCGTAGAGCTTGGCCTCTGCCGCCAGCAGTCCCTTCAACGGTTCCAGCTCGCCTGCCCGAATCGCTTGTAGAAATGTGGTGAGCAGATCCTTTTGCTGGTGTGCGGAGGTCTGAAAGCGGGACTTTCGTTGCTGTATTGATTTTCTGGTGCGACTCGCTATCTGGCGGCAGTTGGCGCTGCTTTTGTCGACAATGGCCGCTATTTCGTCAAACGGGTAATCAAAAATATCGTGCAGCAGATAGATTGCCCGTTCGGTTGGCGAAAGCTTTTCCAGGGCCAATAACAGGGCGACAGACAGTGTCTCATCCAGTTCTATCTCGGTGCTGATATCCTGTCCGACATCGTTGTGAATAAAGGGCTCCGGCAGCCAGGTGCCGACGTAGTTTTCCCGCTGCATGCGGGCAGAGTTTGCCGCATTCAGGGCGAGCCTGCTGCACACGGTGATTAACCAGGCGCGTGGATTCTGTATTGTGTCGAGATCTGTCTCCTGCCATTTCAGGTAGGTGTCCTGCACAATGTCCTGGGCCTCGGCCAGCATTCCCAGCATGCGATAGGCGATGCCCTCCAGGGTGGATCGGTTCTGCTCAAAAATAGCCGTTTTTTGATCAAGCATAGTGGTCACTCACTCTGATTGGACATCAGTGAGGCGTAGCGCCAACCACTCTCGGTAAGACGGAATACATGCATGTACTTCTGTCGATGAGAGAAGACACCACCCTCATTGGTAGTTGTCGTCATGGTTATCTCCTGCCGGCCAGTTTCTATGGCCATGTCACCGCATCGCTCTATTTTCTCGGGATACTTCTGGAAAGAGGAGAAGGAGGCCCTGCTAAATAGGTTCTGTTCCGCGTTTAGGAAATGTTCTTTGCCTGAGATTATGTCATGGCCCGGGATCATCAGGATAATGTCATCGGTACAGAGTGCTGCGTAGCTGTGGGCATCGCCCGCGGTGATCGCCTTGGCCTGTTGTTCCCGGAGGGCGTCGAGAGTCGCCCTCTCTTCCGTGGAGAACTTGCCATGCCATATCGGTTTGTGCTCTTTCTGGAAGAGTTGGTCGATTTTATGTTTGGCGTTTTCAAAGTGCCGGGCCTTTTCAGTGGGCACCAGTGCGGTTCCCTCCAGTTCAACCACCTCAATGGCCGTGATGCCGATAAAGTTGAGAATCTCTTTCAGGTAGTTGGTTTGGAAGTCGTCATTGACCTTGTTCTGGGACAGTCCGCCTCTGGCGGTAATAATGGTTGCGCTTGTGTTGTTGAGCAGACCGATATACTGCTCTTGCTGTACCAGAAAAGTCTGGCCGGCGCGCACTACATGATCAAAATAGGCCTTGAGTGTGGAGGGCAGGGTCAGGTTGTATAGAGGGCTGCTGATCAGCAGATGGTCGGCCAACTTTAGCTCCTCAATTAAGATGTTGGATAGCAGGGCTGCTTCGCTATAGGGTTGCTGGAATGCTTCGATCATGTCGTTGGTGAGGTGTGGAATCGGCTTTTGGGCGAGATCCCGGTGAATGATCTCACCTTCGGGGTTTTCGCTAAGCCAGAGGGTTTGATAATGATCAGCAAGTTGGCGGGTGTGTGAGCCGGTAATGCGTGCGCTGGCGTCGATGCGTAGAACTCTTTTCACTGTGTACCTCAAATATCGTGTTATCTCAGTAACCTCTGATCATTCCATCCAGAATTAGTCGAAGGTTCTTTAAGATAAAGACAGATGAGTGGAGAAAATTGTGACACTGGTTTGGTGTGGTGCCTTTCTTTATTTCTGAGGGTTAGCTCATGTGCATTCGACCGCCTGCGCATAGACCTCAATTAGGCGCTCCGCCATTACCGCTGATAGCCACTGCTGGGCATAGGGCCTGGCCTTTGCGGCCAGGGCGTTTTTCCAGTGTTGATTGGACAGGACTTGCACCACCTTGTCGGCGAAGTCCAGCTCATGCTCTTCTGCGATGATGGCCCCTTCGCCGTCATGCAGCACCTCTTTGGTTCCCATCACCGCGGTTGAGACCACGGGAACGCCAAGCGCCATTGCCTCCAGCAGCACCAGGCCCTGGGTCTCTGTCCGGGAGGCGAAGATGAAGAGGTCTCCTGCGGCGTAGCAGCTCTGCAGTTCTCCGTTACGGTCGAGATAGCCGACAAAGATGGTGTTGTCTGTCAGATCAAGGGCCTGGGCCAGCTTTTCGAGGTGGGGGCGGGCCGGGCCCTCGCCAGCGATGATCAGCAGAATGTCGGGAATCTGCTGCTTGATGCGCACCAGTGTGTTGAGCAGAAAATCGATATTCTTCTCATGGGCGATACGCCCCACATGCACCAGAGCCGGACGGTTCGCCGGGATGCCTAGTTTAGTTCTGAATGCCGGGCCGTCGGCCACGGTGAACTGCTCGGGTTTGATACCGGTGGGGATGACGTGGGCGTTGGTTTGTACGCCGTAGCCATGCAATACGTCGAGCATTGCCTGAGAGGGTACGATCAGCCGATCGATACTGTTGCACTGCGAGGATGAGAAGCGCCGAGCGGCAAAGCGCAGCCAGCTTCTTGGAATCAGCGGTATGTATTTATCCAGATACTCCTCGAAGAAGGTGTGATAACTCTCAAAAGTGGGGATATTGAGCGCCTTGGCCAACTGAACGCCGGCGTAGTGGGCCACAAACGGGGTCTGAATATGGAGTAGATCAAACCCCTTGGTTCGCAGCTCGGGAATCAGATGGGTGATCGTCTTACGACGCATCAGGCGGTCTTCCGGGTCCAGCGGTAGTTTTCGTGCCGGAATCCTGATGATCTCAAATGGCTCAGTGGTGTCATCGCCATACGAGGGGGCAATGAGCGTTACCTCGTGTCCCTTCTCTGTCAGCTCATAGGCAAAGGTCTGGATAGATGTGGATACCCCGTTTATACGTGGGAAGTAGACATCTGAGATCATCAATATGCGCACTGGTGGCTCCTGTACCTTTCGTGACCGGATGATGACAGGAGATCACATCTGTGCGATGAAGCTGTGACATGGGGATGACGGATTGATGTCAGGGCGTCCATTCGATCCATCCAGTGCTCGATTTCATAAAACGGTAAGTTGTTGTTCATAGATCGGTAAGAGAAGCGTGCGACAGTGCCGGGCATGGAAAGCAGTGGTAGCGCCCGATCTGAGGCAAGCAATAACTCTGATAGTTTGCGGATAAGTTTTGTGACAGAGACCTATCCGCCGGAAGTCAATGGTGTGGCGCGCACGCTGCATCGGGTAATCAATGCCATGCAGTCGCGTGGTCATCGGGTGCAGTTGATTCGGCCAAGACAAGGTAAGGATGACCCCGGTGCTGATGCGGGGGCTGAACAGACATTGTTGGTTATGCCGATTCCCATGCCCTGGTATAAAGGAATTCAGGGTGGCATGCCCGCGTTTCTGAAGCTCTACTTCCAGTGGCGCAGGCAGCGGCCTGATGTGATCTATGTGGCTACCGAGGGGCCGCTCGGGTTTGCTGCCGTACTGGTTGCCCGTTATCTGAAAATTCCGGTGCTAAGTGGTTTTCACACCAATTTTCCCAGCTACTGTGCCCACTATCGCCTCGGGTTTTTGTCGCGCCTGATCAATAGTTATCTACGCGCCTTTCATAATAGAACAGCGATGACGCTGGTGCCGACGAGGGAGATGTCGGATGACCTGGCTAAGCAGAACTATCAACGCACAGTGGTATTTGGTCGGGGCGTCGATATCGAACTTTTCTCACCCGAAAAACGCAGTTTGGTGCAGCGTGAAGCCTGGGGAGTGCAAGGGGATGAGTTGGTTGTTCTCTATGTGGGGCGTATCGCCGCGGAGAAGAACATTAAGCTGGCGGTTCGAGCTTTTGACGCGATGTGTGAGAAGCGCTCTAAGCTGCGTTTTGTTTTTGTTGGTGATGGGCCGGTTGCTTCAGAGCTGGCATCCGGCAGAGATGATCTGATCTTCGCTGGTGTGCATACAGGAGAGAGCCTGGCTGCTCATTACGCCTCTGCTGATATCTTTCTCTTCCCCAGTAAAACTGAAACTTTCGGTAATGTGATTCTGGAAGCGATGGCCAGTGGGCTAGCGCTGGTAGCGTACGACTATGCAGCAGGAAAAGAGGTGGGAGGCAGTGGCGTCAATGGCCAGTTTGTCCCGTTTGATGATGAGCAAGCCTTTATCGATGCGGCCGTGACGCTGCTGGATGATGATGCGTACCGTATCGGGCTTGCGAGGGAGGCGCGTCAGCGGGTGCTTTCATGTTCGTGGGATGCGCTTTTTGATCTCTTCGAATCTTATCTAACTGATGCTCGACTAGGTGATGGCTATGAACGCGATCAAGCAGACCGTATCACTTCAACGCCTGAGTGAATACGACCTTCAGGTCTGTTTTCTCTTCAACTACCCGGTGCGCCGGCCTTTGGTAAAGCGCTTCTTCCAGGTAATCAGTCGTCTGGGAGATGGTATGTTCTGGTATCTCCTATTGGTTCTGTTTCCCTTGTTTGATGATATGCCGGGGTTGGGCGTTACCCTGCATATGTTGGCGGTGGGGCTGGTCTCGACGCTACTCTATAAGGGACTAAAACAGTACTCCGCCCGTGAGCGCCCCTATGTAACCCACACAATTATCGAGCTGGGTGCAGATCCGCTGGACCGTTTCAGTTTTCCCTCGGGCCATACCCTGCATGCAGTGGGCTTTACTGCTGTCGTGCTCTTCTATTATCCAGTGCTGGCCTGGCTGTTGCTCCCTTTTACTCTGCTGGTGATGGCGTCGCGCATGGTGCTGGGCTTGCACTATCCTTCGGATGTGTTGATGGGGATGGTTATCGGTCTGACTGTTGCCGTGAGCAGCTTCGAGTTCTTGCCTGATGCCATTGAACAGCTATTTACGCTGCTGTGATGGGCCATGCTGTTGTATGTAGACAGGCTAGGGCCTGTCTACACTAATTTGATCATCACTGCCAAACGGCCATTTTTTTGTCCAGCAAGGCAGAAGGAGCGCCGTGTAGTGAGTCTACATAAGCGACTGATAACGCCGCTGGGCGAAAAAATGGCCTTGGCCCTGCGGGTTGAGCCTAAAAAAGCACCACTCGGCGTTACTCGTCACTTATTTGGAGCGGCCAAACTGCGTTCCTCGTGCC